>JANMFP010000239.1:0-3216 GCA_031378135.1 Variovorax sp.
CGAAAGCACTGCCAACAACTTTGGTGATATACCTCGGAATGGCGCCGTGTCAGGCAGTTTGTGGCTCGACAAAGACCACGACAAAATCAAAGACCCTGGCGAGCCGCCTTTGGTGGGATGGACGGTTCAGCTCTATCGCACACCTCCGGGCGGCGGCACGCCTACCTTGGTGACGACTGCTATCACGGATGCCAACGGTTTTTACAGTTTCACAGGCCAAGAGGTTGGGCCCGGCTACAGCATTCGCTTTATTGCTCCGGGCGGTGCCATCTTCGGCGGAGCGGTCAACGGCGAGTCAGGCGCGCCAGTGCCTGGTGGTTCACAAGTCGTTCGCGGTGAGTTGACCAACCTGACGCTACAGGCGAACACGACGATTCCTCAGCAATCATTGCCTGTGGATCCAGCTGGCGTGGTGTACGACTCCGATACACGCTTGCCTGTGCCTGGTGCTGTGGTGAACTTCGGTCCTATCGGTTCATGCCCTGGCTATGATCCCGCTATTCATTTGGTGGGTGGCGCAGCCAATGCCTCGCAAGTGGTCGGCTCAGATGGTTTTTATCAGTTTTTGCTCAATCCCGGCGCGCCAGCGTGCCAATATGGCATCACCGTTACGCCGCCTGCTGGTTATATTGCCGACCCAGCAGTTCCGCCACAGCCTACGCCGTTTACGCCGCCGAACCGGCCGCCAAACAATCCAGTGTTGATTGCACCCAACTCTGGCGCGCCGCAAGAAGGTGAGCCAACGACTTGGTATCAAAGCTTCAATCTGAATGGCAACAGTCAAGACATCGTGAACAACCATGTGCCATTGGTCTCGCGCAATCGCCCTGTGCTGTTCATCAGTAAGGTGGCTGGCAAATCCACGGTTGAACTTGGCGACAACGTCAAATACACAGTTAAGGTGAAATATGTGTCGGGTAGTGTGCCTTTGCCATTGCTGCGCGTGGTTGATAGCATGCCTGCCGGATTCAAACTGATTGCTGGTACATCATTTGTCTCTGTGCCCACTGGAGCGCCAGCAGTAGCGGTACCAGCGGGTAACATCAGCGGCGCGCCCGGCGCTGTAGTGACTTACAACATTCCGCTGCCAGCTGCAGGCTTCGCGGTGGGTCAAGAAATTGAACTCAGCTATCGCGTTCGTGTTGGTGTCGGCTCATTGCAAGGCGACGGCATCAACCGTGCTCAGGCTACATCCATTGGTGTAGTGCGCTCCAACATTGCACAAGCCAAGGTCAAGGTCAATCCCGGCGTCTTCACCAGCGATGCTTGTATCGTCGGCAAGATCTATATCGATTGCAACAACAACCATGTTCAAGATGCCGAGGAAGTAGGTGTGCCGGGCGTGCGCTTGTACATGCAAGATGGCACGTATTTAGTATCGGATTCGGAAGGCAAATACAGCATTTGCGGCTTAGAGCCCAAGAGCCATGTGCTCAAGGTTGATCAACTCACCTTGCCACGCGGCGCGCGCTTGACGACCACCAGTAACCGGAATCTCGGCAATGCCGATAGTTTGTGGCTGGATCTGAAGAACGGTGAAATGCAGCAAGCTGACTTCGCGATCGGTTCTTGCTCTAATACCGTGCTTGAGCAGGTGAAAGCTCGTCGCGCTCAGGGTGGCGTGCGTTCTATTGACAACGAACGCAAAGGCGGCACAAGCCTGAAGTTCGAAGGCAAGAGCGCTAACTACCCGGATCAAGGCACGGATGGCGCGAATCAGCCTTTGGTTCAACCCAGACCGCTAGGAGCAGGAACAAGCGCCCCTCCTGGTGCGCCGCCGCCGCAAAGCGATGCGGAAAACAACATCCCCGTGCCCCAGTTGCCAGCCGCAAGCAGCAACACCCCGGGCAACAACATCCGCTTATCAAAATAAGGAGGCGATATGAACACAACGAAACGCCTCTCCATACTCACGCCTTTGGCGCTGGCCAGCAGTTTGCTGATCCAAAGCATAGCTTATGCGCAACCGACCAACTCAGCAGGCGGCAGCTTCCGTGGGGAATCTACTGTGCCTCCTCTGGGCGTCTCTCCACAAGTCTTTCCCGGCGTCTCCAATGGCGGGGTGGACTATCGCGCTAACGCGCAAGTTGCTCGCTTGGTGGTGGAGGTTGAGAAAAACGATTTGCCAGCTGATGGCGTTAGCCCCAATCGCATCACCATTCGCGCTTTGGATGCCAAGGGCAATGTGATACTTAACCCTGTGGGTAAGCTGTTCGCCACCATTGAAGTCAGCGGCGGGCGTATTCTGATTGATGGCGCTAAAACAGATGAGTTCGGCCCCGGCCGGCGTGATGCCGACCGCGTGATCCCCGGCACGCAAGTTGAGCTTAAAAATGGCTCGGTGACTGTTACCTTGCTCGCTCCTATTGAAGCGCAAGATGTGCGCGTGCGCGTGAGCATGGGCACAGCGGTAGCGCAAGGCATCGTCTCCTACTTGCCAGAGCTGCGTGAGTTTGTAGCTGCTGGTTTGCTCGAAGGCATCTTATCCGTGCGCAATAAAAGCAACATTTCGCCAACGCGGATTGACGATGGCTTTGAGAAAGAGTTGCGGCGCTGGGTGCGCACCAGCGACGATGGCAAGCGCAGCTTCGGTGTGCGCAGCGCGTTTTTCGTCAAGGGCAAATTACAAAACGAATGGCTGCTCACAGCCGCTTTTGACTCTGACAAAGAAACCAACAATCGTTTGTTCAAAGATCCACGTAGCGACGAGATGTATCCGGTTTATGGCGATAGCGCGCTGCGAGGTAGCGAAGCTAAGAGCGCAGACCGGCTGTATTTGCGTTTAGACAAAGGCAAGAGCTACGGCTTGTATGGCGATTTCAATACTGGCGATGGCTTTAGCCAGCTCACGGGCGGTGGAAGCGTTGCTGGCATGAAGCTGCGCAATCTAGGCGCATACAACCGATCAGCCACGGGGCTTAAAGGCCATGTGGAAGATCCTAATTATTTTGGCAATGCCTATTTCTTCCGCGATAACTTGAAGCAAGTGGTGGAAGAGTACCGTGGCAATGGCACATCTGGCCCTTATTACGTGACTTCGCGCGCAGGCGTTCAAGGCACAGAAAAAGTTGAAATCATCACGCGTGATCGCAATCAGCTTGGTTTGGTGGTTGACGTGCTGGCCTTGGTGCGCTTGGATGATTATGCATTTGAGCCGTTCAGTGGCGCGATTTTGCTCAAATCGCCAGTTGCTTCGCTCGATGCGAATGGTAATCC
>JANMFP010000268.1:0-18640 GCA_031378135.1 Variovorax sp.
CAGTAAAACATCTTGCGCGAGCAGGGTCTGTGCGTTCGCCTACATAGGCCGTGAGATGGCAGCCATGCTGCTGGCTCTATCGTTTTTGCTCAAAATAATACTCAAATCAGCATATAGCCGGCATATTCATTGTGCGGAGTGCTACTAAATTAATAGTATTTAACCCAGTGTTTTATTCAGAGTAAATCCGCATAAGCTTTTTGATCCGCCGCATAGCAGCCGCAGGCCGCGGATTCCAAGCCTTTGCGGTTTAGCACAGTTAGCTTGCCTCGGCTGTAGCTGATCAAGCCCTCGCGTTGCAGCGCACCAGCTGCCACCGTGATGCCTACGCGGCGCACGCCGAGCATGTAGGCTAAGAATTCCTGCGTCACTTCAAAGCTGCTTGCCTGCGAGCGATCTTGGCTCATGAGCAACCAGCGCGCCAGCCTCGGGCCAATTTGATGAAAGCGGGCGCAGGCTGTCGATTCGGCCAATTGCGCCATCAGCACATACAGATAGCGATTGAGTTCGCTTTGCAGAGCAGGGCTGGTAGAGAGCTCCGCTGTGAAAGCGCGCGTGCCGATGCGCCAAGCTTGGCCCGCGCCTTGCACCAGTGCATGCAAGGGCGCAGTTGTGACGCCGAGCGCGAGCTGCACACCCAGCATGCCTTCTCGCCCCACCATGCCCACTTCCACACCCGGGCTGCCTTTGACAACTGCTATCAGCGAGATAAATCCTTGCGTGGGAAAGTAAACGTACTTGGTGGGCTTGCCCGGCTCACAGAGCACTTGCGCCAGCGAGAGATCGACCATCTCGCATGCGGCGGTCAAGCGCTGCCTGTCTTTTCGGGGGAGCAAATCCACAAGGTAATTCGAATGAGCGGTCATGGGGATCTTGCGTTAGCTTGCTGCCCTTCAAGTTGAAGGAGTGAGCCACGTTCCTTCTGCCATGGATGCGCCAGTGGTGCGTACAGCACCGAACGATAAAACAGCATAGGCCAAACATGGCCGTTTCACTGCCTGCTACCGCACATAGCACAAATGAATTGTGAATTCAGGTGGCTATCTTGTTGGGCAGCAGCCGGTCGTATTCTTTTTTTACCACGGCATAGCACTCGCAGGTGCGCTGCTCTAAGCCCGCCCTGTCTAAAACGTTGATACGGCCCCGGCTGTATTTGATCAGCCCCGCGCTTTGCAGCTTGAGAGCGCCTTCGGTCACGCCTTCGCGGCGCACGCCCAGCATATTGGCAATTAGCTCTTGCGTCATCACCAGCTCGCTGCCTTCCAACCGATCCAAACTGAGCAGTAGCCAGCGGCACAGCTGTTGGTCTAGCGAATGATGGCGATTGCACACCGCCGTTTGCGCCATCTGCGTGATCAATGCCTGGGTGTAGCGCAGCAGCAAATGCAGCACGGGGCCGCCTTTTTCGAACTCATCTTTCAAGGCATCTGCTTTGATGCGAAAGCCTTGCCCCGCGCTTTGCACCACAGCGCGGCTCGGCGTAGATCCGCCGCCCATGAAGAGCGATACGCCCACAAGCCCTTCATTTCCAACGACGGCGATTTCTGCTGATGCGCCGTTTTCCATCACATATAGCAGGGAGACGATCGCCGTGGTGGGAAAGTAAACATGGCTCAGCGTCTTGCCAGATTCGTAGAGCACATGCCCTAGCGGCAATTCCACAAATTCAAGCAAAGGCTGCCAGCGCTCCCAATCCGTGCCAGCCAATGCAGCGAGTAAATTATTCTTTTTCGGGTTGTCGTGGATCAAGTGCTTCACACTAGAAGGAGGCATGGGTGAACTCTCGATAGAAATGCTTGAGACGCACTCATTGATAGCACTGGCTGAAGATTTAAAGTATAGACAGTCAGTGCCAGCATGTATGTGCGCTGTCGCACATAGTAGCCCGCATCGCATGCGGTAACCTTTTATTACCTTAGCATGTCTTCAAAAGTGTTCGTTGGCGCACAGACCTGTGCAATAGGCCTGATCAAAATCATCAAGCAGGCAATAACTGCGCTCGTGCTCATCAGCTTGGCCTTAATTTTTTTGGAAGACTCATCATGATCAAGAATCCCAATAGCACCTCGCTCTTAGGCAATCACCCAGAGATCTCCATCAAAGACTCTTTGCTCAGCGATGCTCTAGAGCGCAACGAACAGACTTTGCCGCCACGGCTGATGCCTGCGCTGTTGCAAGAGCACCCGGTGAGCAAGAGTGCCGATGACGGCGAGCGCAGTGCCTCTTAATCAAGTGGTCTCGGCCAGCTGCCCACCTGCATTCATGACCTGCGAACAATTGTCTGCATGCAGCGGCATGAGCATGAAGGAGCTGGGCGAGCTCGTGGGCTACAGCGCCTTGGTTCCCGTCAAAAGCCATACGGCACAGCCCGATGCCAAAAACAAAGACCGTTGGGTGTTCAGCGCCGAATGGCTCAAGCCTTTGCGATCGGCCATCAAACTGCGCAAAGATTTTGATCTCGATCTATTCACAGTGGCTATTTTGCTGGGAAATTTCCAGCGCATTGAAGAGCTGGAGCAGAGCCTGCGCAGCATGCAACTCAAAATGCATCGCATGATGCAACCCGGTGCAGATCCCGCGCTTGAATTTGAGCGAGACGATAGCGCACAGTTCGATTTATTTCGAAAAAACAAGCGGTGGTATCAGTGTGGATAAAGCCTCTGCACCGCATATCCCTACAAAACAACCAGCGCCGCCTGCATCAAAAAACGATCTAAGTTTTCTTTTGCTAGTTGCCTTGGTGGTGGGCTCTATCGTGGGAAGTGGCATCTTCGCGTTGCCACAAAACATGACTATGGGCGCTGGTACAGGCGCGATCATCATCGGCTGGCTGATCACCGCCTTGGGCATGATGACATTAGCGCGCGTTTATCAAACGCTCGCGATTGAAAAGCCTGATCTCGATAACGGTGTGTTTGTCTATGCGCGCGCACTCTTGGGCGAATTCGCAGGCTTCAATTCCGCTTGGGGCTATTGGATCAGTGCATGGATCGGCAATGTGGGCTACCTTGTGGCTGCATTTGGTGCTCTGGGCTATTTCTTTCCGATGTTTGGCGAAGGCAACACAGTAGCAGCCTGCATCGGTACATCCATTGTGCTTTGGATCATGCATGCCTTGGTGCTTCGCGGCATTCAAGGCGCAGCGGTGCTCAACGCAGTGATCACCGGGGCCAAGCTCATCCCCTTGGCGCTCTTCATCATTGTGGTGGCCATGGCCTTTGAAGTAAAAACGTTTCGCTTGGATTTTTGGGGAGATACCAAGCTGGGCAGTGTGCTGGATCAGATCAAGAGCACGATGCTGGTGACAGTGTGGGTGTTTATTGGGATTGAGGGCGCAAGCGTGTATTCCTCTCGCGCTAAAAACAGAGTCGATGTGGGTAAAGCCACTATCGTGGGATTTTTGATCTGCTTGGTGTTGCTCAGTGCAGTGTCTATCCTCTCATTGGGTATTTACACGCAAGCCGAGCTGGCAGCACTTAAAAATCCATCCATGGCACCTGTGCTGGAAAAGGTGGTGGGGCACTGGGGGGCTTTGCTGATTTACATCGGTCTGATTGTTTCCGTGGGCGGCGGTCTGCTGGCATGGACGCTGCTGGCGGCTGAGACACTTTTCTCGCCTTCGAAGAGCGGCGTCATGCCCAAGTGGCTCACGACAAAGAATGCCAATGATGTGCCAGCCAATGCGCTGTGGGTCACCAATGGCTTGGTGCAGGCGTTTTTGCTGGTCACGCTGTTCTCCAAAGCATCGTATCTGGCATTGATTTCTATGTCCACCGCGATGATTCTGGTGCCTTACTTGTTCAGCGCAGGGTATGCGCTTTGGCTGGCATGGCATACCAAGCAAGCTTCTCCAAAGGGGTTTCGTTCTGATGTTTTGCTCGCAGCAGTAGCCACCATTTATTGCGCTTGGCTTCTTTATGCAGCAGGTTCAAAATATTTGCTGCTCAGCGCCTTGATCTACGCACCAGGCATGTTGGTTTATATCTTTGCCAAACGGCAGCTTGCGCGACCTGTGTTCAACGCTGCTGAGTCAGTCGCAGCTATTGCTCTATGGGTGTTGGCTGCGCTCGCAGGCTTCATGTTGATTTCTGGGCGCATCGCGCTTTGAGGGGAGCCACTCATGCAACAAGGTCTTCACTCCGAGGTGGGCACGCTAAAAACAGTGATTGTCTGTCGCCCTGGCTTGGCGCAAAAGCGCCTCACACCCGCCAACTGCGATACCTTGTTATTTGACGATGTGATGTGGGTAGCGCAGGCGCGCAATGACCACGATGTCTTTACCAATCTCATGACCGAGCGCGGCATTCAGGTGCTTGAAGTGCATGATCTGCTGGAAACTGCGATAGCCAATGCGGCTGGGCTGGAGTGGCTACTCAAGCGCGTGCTGGGTAAAAACTATGTTGACGAGGCACTGGCCGAGCAGCTACATGCTTGGCTAACCGTCATGCCACCCAAGCAAGTGGCTGAGTATTTGATGGGCGGTGTATCGCGCGCTGATCTGCCGTTTGAGCCGGCTGGTTTGCTGGCCCATTGCACGCGCAGCAGCGACTTTTTGCTCCAGCCTTTGCCTAACATCATGTTTACTCGAGACAGCAGTTGTTGGATTGAAGATCGCTTGTTTCTGTGCCCGATGTATTGGCCGGCTAGGCAGCAAGAGGCGGTGATCATGGAGGCGGTGTATCGCTTCCACCCACTTTTTTCCGGTGATCTAGCACCCAAGCACCATTTGGCGGACAGGGATGAGCTAGTTCATCAAAATCAAATTACCACCCACGCCCATGGCCTCGCCACATTTGAAGGCGGTGATGTGATGCCGCTTGGCAATGGCGTGGTATTGGTGGGCATGGGGGAACGCAGCTCGCCTCAGGGAGTTTGTCAGCTTGCATTGGATCTCTTTTCTACCGGCACGGCCACGCGTGTGCTCGCTGCACGCCTTCCCAATTCGCGGGGCGCGATGCACATGGATACCGTGATGACATTCTGCGACGTGGATTTAGTGACGATCTTCCCCGAGGTGACCGATGGCATTCAGATTCACAGCCTACGCCCCGGATTGAAGGAAAACAGTTTGGACGTGAGAGCGGAAAAGGATTCTTTCCTCGAGATCCTAGCGCAAGCCATTGGCACTCCTAAATTGCGCACGGTGGTCACCGGCGGCGATAGCTTTGAAGCCGAACGAGAGCAATGGGATGACGGCAACAACTTGCTCGCGCTTGCGCCGGGTGTGGTGGTCTCGTACAACCGAAATGTCTATACCAATACCCTACTTCGCAAAGCAGGCGTGGAAGTGATCACGATTCCCGGTAGCGAGTTGGGGCGAGGGCGGGGCGGAAGCCATTGCATGTCTTGCCCTGTAGAGCGCAGCAGACTGTAGCTCCATTTTTATCGAACGCGACACACCACATGGCCTTTAATCTGAACAACCGCAGCTTGCTTGATTTGCAAGACTTCAGCCCGCAGGAGGTGAAATTTTTGATTGATCTGGCTGCCGAACTCAAGCAATCCAAGTATGCAGGCAATGAAATCCCGCGCCTGAAAGGCAAGAATATTGCCTTGATATTTGAGAAAGCATCCACGCGTACGCGATGTGCTTTTGAAGTAGCTGTGCATGATCAAGGTGGGCATGTGACCTATATCGATCCGGCCAGCTCCCAAATGGGGCACAAAGAATCGCTCAAAGACACAGCGCGTGTCTTGGGGCGCATGTATGACGGTATTGAGTACCGCGGCTTTCATCAATCGGTGGTGGAGGATCTGGCGCGCTATTCGCATGTGCCTGTGTGGAATGGCCTCACTGATGAGGCGCATCCCACGCAAATTTTGGCGGATTTGCTCACCATGCGCGAATCCTGCGAAAAGCCTTTGCACAACATCACCGTGTGCTACATCGGCGATGCGCGCTTCAACATGGGCTGCTCGCTGCTGGTGGGCTGCACGCAGATGGGCATGGATTTGCGTATCGCATCGCCCACGGAACTTCAGCCGCCCGCAAAGCTGCTGGAGAACATGTATTTGCTGGCCAACAAAACCGGCGCGCGAATTACCTTGGATACCGATCCCGTGAAAGCGGCTTTTGGCGCGGATTTCATCTACACCGATGTCTGGGTGTCGATGGGCGAGGCAGAGGAGGTGTGGAAGGAAAGAATCGCCGCTTTGATGCCCTATCAAGTGAATAGCGCTTTGATGTTTGCCAGCGGCAACCCGCGTACACGTTTCATGCATTGTTTACCCGCCTTTCATAACAAAGACACGGAGGTTGGGCAGCATATTTTTGCTGAGTATGGATTAGATGCCTTGGAAGTGACCGATGAAGTTTTTGAGTCGGATGCCTCGATCGTTTTCGATCAAGCAGAAAATCGCCTGCACACCATCAAAGCGGTGTTGGTGGCCACCTTTTCATGAAAATCGTGATCGCCTTGGGCGGCAATGCGCTCTTGCAGCGCGGGCAAGCGCTCAGCGCGCATAACCAAATGCTGAGCATTCGCTCCGCTGCGATTCAATTGGCCAGCATTGCAAAAGGGCATGATCTGTTGATCACGCATGGCAATGGCCCGCAGGTGGGTTTGCTGGCGCTGCAAGCGGAAAGCTACAAGGATGTGGCTCCTTATCCGCTGGATATGCTGGGCGCGCAAACTCAAGGGTCGATTGGCTACCTGATAGAGCAAGAGCTGGCCAACCGCCTGCCCGCTTCTCGCCAGCTCGCTTGCTTGATGACGCGCACTGTGATTAACGCCAACGATCCTGAGCTTGCCTTGCCTTCTAAGCCGATTGGCCCGATGTATGCCGAGCAAGAGGCCAAGCGTTTGGCCAGCGAGCGGCATTGGGCTGTGGCAGCGGATGATCAAGGCTATCGCAGAGTGGTGGCATCGCCCACGCCTTTGGCGGTGACGAATCTGGAGGCGATACGCTGCCTGTTTGACCGAGGCTTTATCGTGATTGCGGCGGGCGGTGGGGGCGTGCCTGTGATGCTTGAGCCAGATAGCGAAGTGTTGCACGGCGTAGAAGCTGTGATTGACAAAGATGCAACGACGACTCTTTTAGCATTAGCGCTCAAAGCCGATTGCCTGCTGATCGCCACCGGTGTGGAAGCTGTGTTTGAAGACTGGGGCACAGCTCAGCAAAAACCCATCGGGCGCATTGCTGCGGCTCAGCTACAAGCCATGACTTTCCCGCGTGGCTCCATGGCACCCAAAGTGAAAGCGGCCTGCGAATTCGTCTCAAGCTCCGGCAAGCGCGCTGTGATCGGATCACTGCATCAAATTGAGGCGATGCTATCTGGTGCAGCGGGCACGCAAATCATTCCTGATATTTGAGCAGCTTGCCTGCTGGGAATTATCGAAACAAAGCGTACTGAGTGCGCTGCTGTACAGAAGCTTTGACGAGCAACGCGCACGATCAGCTTCCCGTAACCTTGAATGAAAGACTGTGCTGTGAAAACTGATTCTCAACTCCAACAAGATGTGATGAACGAACTCAAGTGGGAGCCTTCTGTGCATTCCACGAATATTGGCGTAGAAGTTAAAAATGGTGTCGTCACGCTGACCGGGCATGTCGATAATTTCGGGGAAAAATGGCATGCTGAGAAAGCAGCGCAGCGTGTCTTTGGCGTGCAGGCTTTGGCCATCGAGATGGATGTCAAACTGCCGGGCCTCAGCGAACGCAGCGATGCCGATATTGCCCAATCGGTGCAAAATGTATTGTTGTGGACTGCGGTCTTGCCGCGTGACAGCGTAAAAATCATGGTTGAAAAGGGCTGGGTGACTTTGACGGGCGAAGTCAACTGGAATTACCAGCGTGTAAGCGCAAAGCAAGCAGTTCGCTACCTGATGGGTGTGAAAGGTGTGAGCGATCAAATCACCCTCAAACCCACGATCACCGTGGCTTCAATCAAAGACGATATTGAATCCGCACTCAAGCGACGCTTCCGCAGCGATGGAAATCACATCACCATTTCGGTCAACGGCAGCGATGTCACTCTGACAGGCACGGTGCACAGTTGGGCAGACCGTAATATGGTGACGCATGCGGCTTGGGGCACGGCTGGGGTGAGCAAAGTCACAGACAACTTGACGATGTCTTACTAGATCACGAGGCCATCAGATGCTATCCGATCCCTTTGTCGCTCGCTCGCTCAAGCTCACCAATCACATGGTGATGGCACCATTGACCCGAAGCCGAGCAACACCTGATCATTTGCCGAACGCTCTGATGGCAACTTACTATGGCCAACGCGCAAGCGCTGGCCTGATCATCGCGGAGGGCACTTCGCCGAGTCCTAACGGTTTGGGCTACCCGCGCATCCCTGGGCTGTTCGATACTGCGCAGGCCAATGCTTGTGGGGCGAGTACTTTAGCTGTGCACGCCAAAGGCGGAAAAATCTTTGTGCAATTGATGCACTGTGGCCGGGTATCGCATATTGACAACTTACCAGCGGGTGCAGAAGTACTCGGGCCGGGCGCTGAAATTTGCCCTGGAGAGATTTACACAGACCAGCATGGAATGCAACCGCACAGCGCGCCTCGCGCCATGACGCAAATCGACATTGACCATGTGGTGAAGGAATACGCCGCATCGGCCAAGCTAGCCATAGATGCGGGATTTGATGGCGTGGAGCTTCACGCTGCGAATGGTTATTTGATCGAACAATTTTTAAATCCCTTGGTGAATTTACGCACCGATACCTATGGCGGAAGTATCGAAGCGCGCAATCAGTTTGCCTTGGATATTGCGCAAGCAACCGTCTCAGCCATCGGTCGTGATCGCGTTGGCATACGACTTTCGCCCTATGGCGTATTTAACGGTACAGGTAAATTCGATGATGTCGAAGCGCAGTACTTCGCATTAGCTAAAGGCCTCTCCGCAAAGGGTTTGCTGTACATCCATTTAGTAGATCACTCTGCGATGGGCGCACCGCCTGTACCCGCAGAATTCAAAGTCAAGCTACGTGCAGCGTTTGATGGCTTGTTCATTCTCTGCGGTGGATTTGACAAAACCAGCGCCGAGCAAGCCTTGATTGAAAGACGCGCTGATCTGGTCGCATTCGGGCGGCCATTTCTTTCCAACCCAGATCTCGTGGTGAGGATGCAAACTAATGCAGTGCTCAATGCTCCTGATGAGGCCAGTTTTTACGTGCCGGGAGCGAAGGGTTACACCGATTACCCTGCGTTAGCCCCAGCAGCCGATGCATCAGAATTACTCTCCACAGCTCAGTCTGAGATGAGCAGCGCTGCGATAGGGATATGATTTTTGTAACTGGCGCGACGGGGCATGTTGGCAGCCATGTGGTGCGATTGCTGAAGTTGCGCGGCGTGAGAATGCGGGTGAGCGTGCGCCCCAGCGGCGCTGGCGAAATATCCAAGTCATTGCTGGCGACCGACTTGCTTGGCTCTGAGCCAGAGGTCGTCGCGTTTGATTTTCTTGATCCCACTACTTACCACCGCGCTGTGGCAGGCTGCGATGCCGTTTTCTTGCTTCGTCCCCCGGCTATCGCCAACACACGTGATACCTTGATTCCGTTTTTGGATGTGGCGCGGGCTCAAGGTGTGCGGCAAGTGGTGTTCGTTTCGGTGATGGGCGCAGAAAGTAATCCGCTCGTGCCGCATCACGCGGTAGAAAAGCATTTGAAATCAGGCCCCGCAAGCTGGACGATTTTGCGGTCTGGCTTCTTTGCGCAAAACTTCATAGATGCTTATCGAGAAGACATCTGCCGTGACAACCGCATCTATGTGCCTGCTGGTGCAGCCAAAGTAGCCTTTATTGATACGCATGATATTGCTGAAGTTGCTGTAACTGCGTTGCTTCACGTTGAGTTGCATCAGGGGCAAGCCCACGCACTCACAGGGCCGCAGGCGTTGAGTTTTGCCGCTGCGGCTGCTTTGCTGTCCACCGAGCTTGATCGCCACATTACCTATGAGCCCGCCAGCGTGCTTGGCTACATGCGACATCTTCAGCAGCGTGGTCTGCCAGCGAAACAGAACTTGGTGCAAACATTACTACACGCCGGCCTGCGTTTCGGTCAGGCAGGCAAAGTTACAAATTGCCTCAGCGACTTATTAGGTCGCCCAGCATCAACTCTCGCTGAGTTTATGCAACGCGAGCATCTTGAGTGGAAGCAGAATCTGCGCGCGGCATGACCTAAACACCACAAGCTCAACAACCTTGCTTGCAGGAATCCTGCGGATTCCAGCGGATGATTCGAACAATCGTTGCGCCAGGCTCGCGCACCGGATCGTCGCCAATAGAAAGCACTCTTCCATCGTGAGGCACTTTGTATTCAGCCACCGTATCTCCAAAAGCATTGATTTGCCGTGCAAGCAGTTGGCCTGTCTTCACATCTTCAAGCAGTGAGACATACAACTCTGCGTAGCCACCTACTTTTGCCCTGAGCGTGGTGAACTGGTTGCCAAGAAAAGGCTTGGCGCTTGAAGCGGCCGGGCTTATAGGTGCTGTGATCATTTGCAGCCCAGCTAGCACGCGGTAAACACCCTGATAGCCGCGTTCAATCAGATCAGTTTGCCAAATACTTGGCCGCCCAATCTCAAAGGTCACTGCGGGAATGCCTTGTCTGACAAATTCGGTCTCAGTCGAGCCTTTTTCGCCAGCGTCATACTTGATCACATCAGGCGCAAGCGTCTCCGCCATCCAGCGCGCACCTTCGCTGCGAGGATCAACATACACAAACATGGGATAGGCTGTGCCTCGGCTTTGAGCATGTAGATCAATCACGTAATCGACATTGCCCTTCCAAAGCTGATCCCAAACACGCCCTACGAAGCGATTCGCTAAATCACCTTCTGTTGCCGTGCCAGGCATCAAGCGGTTGAGATCGCTGGTGTAGCCGCCATCTCGGGAAAGAACGAAATTCCTATTGCCGTGGAGCAATCCAGAGGTGTTTAGGCCGGGAATGGCAATGATCGTGCCCTTGAGCATGGCAGGATCTACCGTGAGCGCGATACGTTGCGCTACACGAATGCCATTGAGTTCATCGCCGTGGGTGCCAGAATTGAGCAGCACTCTAGGGCCATCTAGTGCGCCCCGGTTGACGATTACCGGTACGTTCCATGATTGCCCTGTGTTGGTGTCCACTGCTTTGAACCAGAATTTATGAATTTGGCCGCGCGCCAGCGTTTGAAGGTCTAGCTTATCTATAACTGCAATACCGTTAATAGAGTCTGCAGATTGCGCCGCTTGCGACCAAGCTAAACAAGCGCCTAAGAATGCAGGTACAAACCAACGAGTGGGAAAGACTGATTTGAGAAGTTTGAGCATGATGTCTCTTTGGGTTGCAGGGGTGGATCGTTCTGATGATTGATATTCGCACCCAGCATGGGTTAGGTCTGTGCGCTGACGTACCATCGAGCTTTAATTGCAAAAAAAGCTGTGTTCGCCATAGAACAGACGGATTGGAATCTATTCGCTAAAACGCGCTTTACCGAGCTTTAAGCAAGCTTCAAATTTCAATGCACTCTCAACTTAGCCAATAAAAGGATTTTTATGCAACAACACATAGCACTTCTCACTCTCGCAAGCGTGCTCTCGCTTTCTGCTTGCGACAAACATCCCGAGCGACCCACCCCGCTACTGAAAACAGAAGAACAGCAAAAAACCAATTCAACAGCGATCACCGGTTCGCAGACCGGTGTGCCTAGTGCTGAATCTGTCTTTTCTGGTTCTACGGCGACACAGCCCATTCAACCTACTGGCCGCCCTAGCGGAGCGATGACACCCGCTCAAGAGAAGAGTGGAATGCCGCTCCCTGGTCAGAACAACGATCACTCCGCGCCACTTGCAACAGTCACAACCACAATCAGGCCGCAATGAAATATGACGTAACGCTTTGTGGTGTGTCTGCTGACGTACATACCTTCTGGGAGGCAGCAATCAAGATCACTCTGTGAGCCTGCACAGGCACACACCGCGTTGACTTCATTCATTTACTCAAGGAAATCACCATGAACCCCGATCAAAGCAAAAGCAATCCCAATCAAGATGCAAGCAAAGCAGCCCCTGGCAACAGCAAACTCGTAGGCAACAAAGACCTACAAGGCAAGGGCGTTCAGCAACCCAGCGTGAGCCCATCACCTAAAGATTCGGGCAGCAGCAAAGACAGCAGCAAAGACCCGAAGAAAACCTGATCACGAGCAGTGCGCCAATTTCTGAGCCTTAGGCGCTGGAACGATCCAGCGCCTGAGGCTTGGCACAAAAACACGACAGGCTCAGACGGTATGAAATCGTCCATGAAAACTATGGCGCGCAATATCATTTCTGCTCAGAGAAAAGAAATTGCGATGTTTGATCAGTAGTTAGCAAAACAAAAGTGAATGAGTCGAATGGCCAACACATCTGCTAGAGCGAGTTTTTGTGCTTCTGGCTCGCTCGTAACCTCTTGTTTTCTTCCTGCTATATTCGTCTCATGCAGTTGCACGACTCCCAGTTTATTGAAAGTTACGTTGCTGCAGTGCAAGATGAGCATCCTGCTGGCCTGCGTGAGCTTTGGGTTAACGAGCGTCTAGCTCAGGATTTCATGCGCAACGCTGCTGCCACGCTGAAATCTGGCGTGCTGGTTATGGTGCTAACCATTTTTTTACTCTTTGAGCACGTTAATCCGCTTGGCCTGGGTATTTGGGCGTTGGCGTGTTCGCTGATCTTGGTGTATCGCCGACATACTTTGCATCATTTCAGAGCGATGATGGAAGCACAGGCCAGCAGTGGGCAGATGGCTGATATCCCAAGGTTTTTTCGTCGACATGGCTGGAGCTGGCCTGCCAGTGCTTGTGTTTTTGCTCTGCCGGTCTTGGGTTATCACGACAAAGCGCCGCCCGTCAATGAATATCTATGTCTGATGATCTTGGTTGGGATAGGCTCGATGGGTGCTTCCCTCATGGCTGCGCATTTGAAGTGTCAGCGTGGTTTTTCGCATGCACTGGCGATCACTGCTCTTGCTGCAATTGTGAGTGGCTGGTTCAATCAGTGGCCAGCTTTACCCACTCGCGAATCGATCATTTTTTTGCTGTTGGTGATACTGTTTTGGGTGTTGATTCTTTACTTAGGAAAAACGCTTCATGACGTTCAGCGCAGCGGCTACAACGCACAGTTTGGTAACGAGCAATTGATCCGCTCTCTGCGTCAACAAACCCAGGCGGCTACTGTGGCCGTGCAAACAAAAAATAATCTGCTTGCAAGCGCTGCACATGATCTACGGCAGCCAGTGCATGCGCTGGCTTTTTATGCGGATTGGCTGCGCAATGAGCCGCAATTAGCGGAGAGCGTTATTCCCAAAATTCTTGCAGCCACAGATTCTGTGAACACCCTATTTAACAGTTTGTTTGACTTTGCGCGCCTAGAAGCGGGAGCTATACAGGTTAATGTCGTGAAAGTGGATATTGCTGCGCTCATGGAGGAAATGGCCGTGCAGTTTGCTCCCGCAGCGGATGCCAAAGGGCTGTCGTTGCGCACACAAGTTGTTCCGGTGATGGTGTGGAGCGATGCAGTGCTGCTGCGTCGCATTACTTCTAATTTGCTGGCTAACGCTATTCGTTACACAGAAAAAGGTGGTGTGATGCTTGTTGCGCGCGTGGTAAGCAACAAGTTATGGCTGGAGATTTCAGACAGCGGGCAAGGCATAGCTCCAGAGCATTTACCGCACGTTTTTAAAGAATTTTATCGCGCACCTGTGCATGAGGGTACGGCCGATAGCTTTGGTTTGGGTCTTGCCATTGTGCAGAGACTGTGTCGTGTGCTAGGTCACACCGTCACCATGCATTCTCAACTTGGCAAAGGCACGCGATGCCGCTTAGAAATCAAGTTATCGAATACCGATCATAAAGATGATCAAGTGCAGAGCAGCTCATCCATGCCGCTAGAGGATGAGCAAAAAATTTATGCTCAAATGATGCCTCGCGAGCGCGCCCAATGAACAGCTTGTGAGCGGTTTTTGACTGATAGCCTGCGGAACAACCGCCACAGATGAACTTTTACAGTGTGCTCACTGATCTCCATCAGGTCGGCTAAATCTCGGTTGCTCAATCCCTTGTCGAGATGCGTGAGCAACTCCCGCTGCCGGCGAGAAAGCTTCTCTGGCGCTGTGCTGTCAGCGCTGTCGTGGTCTGGGCTCACCAAGGCGCGTAGGGCCTGCGTCAGATGCGTAGCGCCGGAAGATTTTTCCAAGTAAAGATCAGCGCCTGCATCAATGCTGAGCTCTTCGAAATCTGAGGCGGGCGAGGCTGAAAGCACCACGATAGGCACTTGCGGGAACAGCGCGCGCATCTCGCGCACACCCGAGACGCCATGCGTATCGGGCAGCTTCAAATCGAGGCACAGCAAATCAGGCATGCCTTCCTCATTGGCTTTTGCCTGCACGAGCGAGAGGCGATCGAACTCAACAATAGTGGAGTCTGGTGTAATGCGCCTGAGCAGCATGACCACAGCTTCGCGCATCAGGGGGTGATCATCAACTACAAAAATCCTCATATGTGCTTTCTGCCGTGCGGTGCGTTAGCAGCAATTGCTGCTCTTAGTAATTCAATCCCATGGCCTTGCGCACATCGTGCATCGTGCCTCGTGCCACAGCTTGGGCTTTGTGACAGCCGTTGTCTACGATCTCGCGCACTCTTTGAGGGTTTAAGACATAGGGCGTGGCGCGATCCAGCATGGGCTGCTGCTCTTGCAAGATCGCGTCACTGACTGTTTTTTTACATTCAATACAACCAATACTAGCGCTTGTACATCCCTCTGTCACCCATTTCTTACGCGAATCATCCGAATAGACGAGGTGAAATTGCCACACGGGGCATTTGATGGGATCGCCTTTATCGGTGAGCTTCACGCGGGCGGGATCAGTGGGCATCGCTTTGATCTTTTTCTCGATGCTTGCTGCATCTTCGCGGATGCCGATAGCATTGCCGTAGCTCTTACTCATTTTGCGTCCGTCCAGGCCCGGAAGTTTAGAGGCATTGGTGAGCAGCACATCGGGCTCGATCAACACAGCTTTGCCTTTGCCCGAGACGAGCGAAGTCAGCAAGGCTTTCTCATCGGCGCTCATGCTCTCAAACTTGGCCAAGAAACCGGGCAGCTTGGTGAGTACGGATTCATCACCTTGCTCAGTGCGTTTTTTGGCCATGCTCTTGATGTAGCGAGCATCTTCCTTGGGCCGGATATCGAGCAAAGCAGCTATTTTTTCGGCATCGTTGGTGCGGCGGCCATAGAGATCATTGAAACGACGAGCTGCCTCACGCGTGAGCTCCACATGGCTGGCTTGGTCTTCGCCCACTGGCACGTAATGCGCCTTGTAGATCAAGATATCGGCAGCTTGCAAGAGCGGATAGCCTAAGAAGCCGTAAGTAGAAAGATCTTTGTCCTTGAGCTGTTGCTGCTGGTCTTTGTAGGTGGGCACACGTTCAAGCCACGACAAAGGCGTGCCCATCGCAAGCAAAGTAAACAGCTCGGCATGCTCTGGCAAACGGCTTTGCAGGAAGAGGGTGCATTGCTCGGGATCGATGCCTGTGGCCAGCCAATCGATCACCATTTCATAAACGGAAGCTTCGATCACATCGGGGTTTTCATAATGCGTGGTCAGCGCATGCCAATCAGCCACGAAATAGAAGCACTCCATTTCAGATTGCAGGCGCACCCAGTTTTTCAGAGCGCCATGGTAGTGGCCAAGGTGCAATGCGCCAGTGGGGCGCATGCCAGATAAGACACGTGGAAGGTCGCGTTTTTTGTCAGTCATTTTTTAGGAAGCCATCCACCGAAGCGGGGTCAAAATAATATCGAGCAGTCCGTAGGTCAGACTCATCAAAGGGCGCATCCAAATTGTGCTGGCAATGCCGCTGATGACCAAAGCCATCACGATGAAAAAGCCATAGGGCTCCACACGCGATAGCGGCTGCGAGAACTTGTAGGGCAACAGGGCAACTGCAATGCGCCCGCCATCGAGCGGCGGCACAGGGAAGAGGTTGAACACAAACATCACCACATTCACCAACATGCCCGCTTTGCACATAGAGAGAAAAAATTTCTCATCGAGGCCGATGGCTTGAATCAAATAAAACAAGATGCCCCAAAGCAGCGCTTGGATCAGGTTGGACGCTGGCCCAGCGAAGACAACCCATACCGTATCGCGGCGTGGATTGCGCAGTGCATTGAAATGAACGGGCACTGGCTTGGCATAGCCGAAGAGGAAGTTTCCATTGGTCGCAAAATACAGCAACAGCGGCATCGCTATCGTGCCTATAGGATCGATGTGTTTGATCGGATTGAGTGTGACTCTACCGAGGCTGTAAGCAGTTTTATCGCCGAAATACAGGGCGGCATAGGCATGCGCGGCTTCGTGGATCGTGATCGCGAAGATCACGGGCAGCGCGTAGACCAAAACGGTCTGAATGATGTTGTTGAAATCCATGTGGCATTGTCTCAGACTAATGCAAATTTATGCGCATTCGCGAGCGCGGTTGAGCTTTAATCTTGTAGATCTCCTACAAGCCAATCTGCGCTGGATCGCCGCGTCCCAGCCGCATGATTTCTGGCGCATCGCCCGTCATATCCACCACGGTGGTGGGCTCGCCCGGGCATGCGCCTGCATCAATCACACAGGCGAGCAGTTTCTCAAAGCGCTCGCGGATTTCATCTGGATCGGTCAAAGGCTCACATTCGCCGGGGGGAATGAGGGTCGTGGCGAGCAAAGGCTCGCCGTGAATCTCAAGCAAAGTTTGCAATACGGGATGCTCGCTCACGCGCAGGCCAATGGTTTGGCGCTTGGGATGCGAGAGGCGGCGCGGCACTTCCTTGGTGGCTTCTAGGATGAAGGTGAACGGCCCGGGTGTGCCTGCTTTGATGAGGCGAAATTGCGCGTTGTCAACCCGCGCATAGGTGGCGAGCTCTTTGAGGTCTCGGCAAAGCAGGGTGAGGTGGTGTTTGTCGTCCACACCTCGAATGCGGCGCAGCTGATCGGCAGCGGCTTTATCGTCCAGATGGCAGACCAAGGCGTAGCTCGAATCGGTAGGCACGGCAGCGATGCCGCCAGCTTTGAGGAGTGATGCTGCCTGCCGCAAGAGGCGTTCTTGCGGATTCTCGGGGTGAACTTCAAAGAATTGCGCCATGGCGCGAGTGTCTCATGTTCCACTTGGCGCTGTTCGCTTGCCGAGAGTGAACCATGCGTTTAAAACGCCGCACAGCGCAATCATGCCCATGCCGAAAAAGCTCCAAACATCGGGCACGCGGCCAAACACCAACCAACCGCCAATGACGGCAAAACCCAACTGCATATAAAGGAAAGGCGTGATGACTGAAGCATTGGCCCTTTTTAACGCCATCACCAGCAGCAAATGCCCGGTAGAGGCCGCCAAGCCCACCACCACAATCAAGCCCCAGATACGCAGCGGCAGCGCTTGCCAGAAAAAGGGCAGCGCTGCGCTCATCACCAAAAATCCTGTCACGCCGCTGGCCAAATGCGTGGCTGCTGAGCTCTCCGTGCGTATCATGTAGGAGGTGAGCACCTGAAACATTCCGCCCACCAAGACGAGCAGCAAAACCATGAGATACGCCGCATCAAACGCTTGCGAGAGTGGCCGAATGATCACAAGCACGCCCGCAAAGCCACCTGCCGCTAGCAACCATTGCTGCCACTGCACACGCTCTTTGAGCAGCCATGCAGACAGCAAAGTAACGAACAGTGGCGTGAGCATCACAATGGCTGTGAAATCCGCCACTGGCACATAGCGCAAGCTGCCAAAGCCGAGCATGGTGGTGAAAAGCATGAGCAAGCCGCGCGAGATATGCAGCCGAGGCCGCGTGATGCGTAGGCCGCGCCATTCGCCAGTGCTGAAAAGCACGGCGGTGCTTGACGCCACTTGGATGCCATAACGCAACCATTGCGCCATCACAATCGGGGCGGCTATGCCGATCATTTGGCTGGTCGTGTCGAGTATGGAGAAACACAGCGTTGCAAGGACAGTAAATGCAATGCCCCAAGCGCTGGCTCGGGCGCTGTCTGAGTGAGTAGCGGGTGAAGAAGGCAATTGATTTGCTATCAAATAATGAGCATACTGCGCATATTCTATGCCGGGTAACTGCGGTTTTTGCTTCTAATTCTGCTCAAAAAATGCGCTCAAGCCACCTGAATGCGATGTGCGAGCAACTCCCACACTGGCGTGAGCTTGCCGGGCAAATAAGGCAAAGATCCGAGATCGGTATGGCTTTCTACAGGGCAATGAAAATCCGAGCCGCGCGAAGCCGCCAAGTCAAACTCTTGCGCCATGTCGGCATATTTCACATACTCCGCCACCGTGTGGCTGCCTGTGACGACCTCTACTGCGAGGCCACCATGCGTTTTGAATTCTGAAAACAGCGCGTATTCTTCGTTGGCTGTGAATTTATAGCGCCCCGGATGCGCGATCACGGCAATGCCTTTGGCCTCAGTGATCCAGCGCACGGCATGGCCCAAGCTCGCCCACACATGCGGCACATAGCCTGGCTTGCCTTCCACGAGATAGCTGCGAAACACATCATGCGTGCTGGCGCACACGCCACTGTCGACCAAGAAGCGGGCAAAGTGTGTGCGCGAGATCAGCTCGGGGTTGCCCACGTATTGCAGCGCGCCTTCGTAAGCGTTTTTGATGCCTACTTTGGCCAAGCCTTCGCTGAT
>JANMFP010000284.1:0-10421 GCA_031378135.1 Variovorax sp.
GATTGGCTCCCACTGGTCACGACCAATGTTGCGGTGCCGCCCGCCCGCAGGCCGGTGACGGTGGCATTCACGCTGCCGGTGGTGGGCAGGGTGATCGGTGTGGGCGTGGGCTGGGCTACATCGTTCCCACCGCAGGCCACCACCAGCGCGCCAGTGGCTGCCAGCAACGATGCCCAGATCCAATGCCTGATCAATTTCATCATCAATCCTTATTTACCGCGCCCGGATGGTCACGACCGACCGAGGTTGCGTGCCCGCCTTAAACGGACTGCTGATGAACTCGCCAAGCGCCCCGGTGCTGGGGTTGATGGTGTAGGCCGAGATACTGCCGCTGTTGTAGTTGGCTGTGTAGGCAAACTTGCCGTCGGGGCTGAGCGTGATAGAAACGGGGCCATCGTCTGCCGCAAACGGGCTGCTCAATGCCGTACTCGTGCCTAGCGCCCCGGTGCTCGAATCGATGGTGTAGACCGAGACACTGTCGTACCGCTCATTAGCTATATAAGCAAATTTGGCATCTGCGCTGATCGAGATGGCACTCGGGAAGGTGCCCGTCCCGTTGGCAAACGGGCTGCCAGCCACCTCGCCAAGCGCCCCGCTGATGGGATCAATGGTGTAGGCGGAGATGCTGTCGCTGTTGTAGTTGGCAACATACGCAAATTTGTTATCAGGGCTCACTGCGACGAACCAAGAGCCTCCGCCTGCCCTGAACGGGCTGCCGGTGACCGTTGCGAGCGCTCCGGTGCTGGGGTTGATGGTGTAGGCCGAGACGGATCTGCTTTCGTAATTGGCCACATAGGCAAACTTGCCATTGGGGCTGACCGTGATAGAGGTGGGGCGAGTAAACGCGCCGTTGTCAAACGGGCTACCCGGTACGGTGTTCGTGCCGAGCGCCCCAGTACTGGGGTTGATGGTGTAGGCAGAGATGCTATTGCTGGTGTAGTTGGCAACATAGGCAAACCTGCCGTCTGGGCTGACCGTGACTGCGAAAGGGTTGCTACCCGCTTCAAACGGGCTGCCTGTGACCGTGCCAAGCGCTCCGGTGCTGGGGTTGATGGTGTAAGCCGAGACACCGCCACCTTGGTTGGCTACATAAGCAAACTTGCCGTCAGGGCTGCTCGCAATGGAGATAGGGCTGGGGCCCGTCGTAGAAAGGCTGCCCGGCACGGTGATCGCGTCAATAGCTCCACTGCTTGCATTGATGCTAAAAGCCGAGATGTTGCTGCTGCCGTAATTAACGACATACGCAAGCATCGGATTTTCAGTGCATGCCATGCTGAAATTGGTGACAACGCCTGCCACCACCGTGCCACTCGCGCCACTCAAGGTGCAGGTTTGAAAGTCGGGCTTGCCATCCAAGGTGACGTTGTAGGCTGCACCTGCTGGCAAGCCCGTGGCCAACATGGCTTGGCCGTTGCCGGTGATGCTGACGCTTTTCGATTGGCTGCCTGTCGTTGTGGTGGCTGTAATAAGTAGCGTCGCCGTGCCGCCAGTGCGAAGGCCAGTGACTGTGGCGTTAACGCTGCCGGTAGCGGGCAGGGCGATCGGGTCGGCGATGGGCTGGGCTGCACCGCCTGCTCCTGTGCCACCCCCTCCGCCGCAGGCCACCATCAACACGCCAGTGGCGGCCAGCAGCAATGCAAACATGATGCGTTGAGAGAAATTCATGAAATGACCTTTGTTGAAACCAATACGTAAAAACAAACAGAAGATTTGCTGCGTGAATCCGCTCAAGGCCCGCGGGTGATCACGATTGAAGCGGGGCTAGCACCCGCTGGAATTGCCGTCCCAATTTGAGTGAGCGTTCCGGTGGCGGCATCAACAGTGAAAGCGGAAACGTTGTTATCGAGGCCGTTGGCCACATAGACAAATTTGCCAGTTGGATCAGCGGCGATGGCAGCGGGCCTGCCACTGGCTGACACGTTTGCCTGCGTCGAGCTCAACGCGCCCGTGCTGCTGTTGATGCTAAGCACTTGAAAGTAGCTATCTGCGAAGTTGGCCACATAAGCAAACCTGCTGTTCGGGCTGACCGTCACGAAGCCAGGGGCTGTACCGCTCTCAAACGAAGCCGTGGGCTCGAGCGGGGTGAGTACACCGGTGGTGGTGTTGATGGTGTAGGCCGATACACCGCCTGCAAGGTAGTTGGCCACGTAGGCAAATTTACCGTCTGGGCTCACAGCGATGGAATATGGGGCGCTTCCCGCTGCCACCGGGGTGCTGACGGCGGTGAGCGCACCCGTCGAAGAATCAATGGCGTAAGCCCATACCGCCCCCCCTTGATTGGCCACATAGACAAACTTGCTGTCTGGGCTCACCGCGATGGAGCGGGGCGTGTTGCCCGCCGTGTATGGGCTGCCGGTTACCGTGCTGAGCGCCCCCGTGCTGGGGTTGACGGTATAGGCCAAGACGTTATTTGCGCCGCCATTGGCAACATAGGCAAACTTTCCGTCTGGGCTCAGCGTGATGAACTGAGGGTCGTTGAAGCGCGTTAAAGTCAACGTGCCTGTCGTGGAAAGTGCGCCTGTGCTGGGGTTGATCGTGTAGATAGAAATACTCTTGCTGCTAGGGTTGGCAACATAGGTAAACTTGCCACTTGGGCTGACCGCAATTGAGTTGGCATCTCCACCGGCTAGCACGGCTGCGCCTGTTGAAGCAAGCGATCCGTCTGGCGCAATGGTGTAGGCAGAAACATCGCTGCTGCCCGCATTCACCACGTAAGCCAGGTAAGGGTTTTCAGTGCAGACCATGCTGAAAGTGGCCACCACGCCTGCCACCACCGTTCCGCTGGCGCCACTCAAGGCGCAAGTTTGAAAATCAGGCTTGCCACCGACGACCACGTTGTAAGAAGCCCCGGCTGGCAAGCCACTCGCCACCACGGCTTGGCCATTGGCCGTGATGCTGACGGTTTTGCTTGCGCTGCCGGTGGTAACGACCAGCGCTGCCGTGCCGCCGGTGCGCAGGCCCGAGACGGTCGCGTTAACGCTGCCGGTGGTGGGCGCGCCAGCGCCAGCACTGCTATCACTACCACCGCCACAAGCCACTACCAAGACACCCGTGCTGACGAACAGCAGTGCCAAGCCCCAGTGTTTGATAAATTTCATGTCGATCCCTTTGACAGTTGTGGTGGTTTGTGACGGTGTAGGTGGCAACTTGGTGCACCCCTAAAAAAGCCAGCTCAATTACACTGAGTCAACTTCTATCACTTGGAATAATAGGTATTGTTCCGTGGGTTGTATGTCACCACACATAGCGACACGGCTCTCCTACAAGCTCAGCTAATATCGGCCAGACATGTTTAACGACTCACGCGCTGCCAGTCCGATTGCGGCATCTCCTATTCAAGTGGCGATACTGGAAGATGACGATGATTTTCGAGCTGCTTTTGTTGCAGCCATTGCTGCAGAGTCGGATACCGAGGTCAGCTTTGCAGTCGCGCTGTGTTCGCAGGCGCTTTCTTTTGTGGGGCAACATAGCCCCCCCGACGTTTTTCTGGTGGATCTTGGCTTGCCTGATGGTTCGGGCATTGATGTGATCAAAGCTGTGCAAAAGGCATGGCCTAAGTGCGCCGTGGTTGTCACCACGGTGTTCGCTGACCTCGGCCATGTGATGCAGTGCATTGAGGCTGGGGCGGTAGGTTATCTGCTGAAAGACAGCTCCCCACACAGCATTGTTCAGGACATCCGCCTCTTGCACCAAGGTGGGAGCCCGATCAGCCCGATCATCGCCCGGCGCATCTTGCAGCGTCTTCGCCCGCCTTTGCATGCTGAACCGATTGAAGCCGATTCAGAAAAACCAAAGTTATCGGCGCGTGAGACTGAAGTGCTTCAGTTGTTTTCTAAAGGATTCTCCTACGCTGAAATTTCGCAGCGATTGGGTATTTCGCGTAATACGGTGCTCACCTTCGTGCGACGTATTTATGTCAAGCTGGGAGTCAATTCACAGTTGGAGGCAGTGCATGAGGCACGGTGCGCGGGTTTATTGGGCTAATCGCTGGTGGCAGTTACTGGTGTTCACCGTGCTGGCAGGCCTAGCCGCCTCAGCCAGCGCCAATGTGGCACGGCACATCACTGCGGCGAAGATGCAAATCACGTCGGATGGCACATTTACAAGATCGCCGCCTTTTGTAGCGCTCAATCCATCGGCTTGGCAAAAGGTCGAGCTGCCTCACGTGCTGCCACGTGAGTTGATGCCACCAACCAATGCCAATGACATCATCACGACTTGGTATCAGATGGCAGTACCTGCCGATCTGCCCACGATGGCGCAAGGCCCGCTTCGTTTGTATCTGCCGCGTTGGCAAACTATCGGGCAGATTGGCGTTTATGCAGACGATCAGTTGCTCATGCGCTCGCGAGCCGGGCCGATCTGGAATGGATTTAATCATCCTCTGTGGATCACCCTGAATCCTTCCTCAGACGCACCATCCCTTCGCACCATCACTCTGCGCGTGGATCACTTGCGCAGCGCTGGCTCTGCAATTTCTAGCGTGTGGCTGGGTGATGAAGAGGGGCTGGGGCAGAAATACTTTTGGCGTGAATGGTTGCAGGCGGGTGTGCCCTATATCTTCAGCACGTCGTTTTTATTCATCGGCTTGTTCGCAGCGGCGGTTTGGGTGGTGAGGCGCGAGGTTTTGTACGGGCTGTTTTTTGTGTCGGCGGCACTTTATTTTGTACGCAGCTTGCATTTTCACTTGGGCCTAGAGCCACTGCCCATTTCAGAGGAATGGTTCGGGTGGTTCACGATCCACTCCCTCAACTGGCTGCTGTTTGCTGCCTATGCATTTGGTTTCAGGCTCCACAAACAACGCTATCCCCGCCTAGAAGCCGCCGTCGCAGGCACGCTGCTCTTGGCGACATTCGCCACGCTGCCCTCGTTAGCTGCAACGCCACAACTTTCTCAGTGGGCACCACTGATCTACCTGCTCTCGATTGCAGCTTTGATCGTCGTCACGGTCGTGGGGCTGTGGGTTGCATGGCGAAGCGACTCGGGTTTGGCCAAATTGCTGGCCAGCTGGAATGCTCTCAACATACCCGCGGGTATCCACGATTGGATGCTGCAAAACTACAAGCTCGACATCGAGGGCTTCTACCTGCTGCCGTACCATGGAGTCGTGATGTTTTCGATTTTCATGGTCATCGTTCACAAGCGCTACCTCGGTGCACTGGCAGATTTTGAGATGGCCAACGCCACCCTGGAAGTGAAATTGAAAGCACGGGAGGCTGAATTATTTGAGCAAAATCAACTGCTTCGCGCCATTGAAAATGAGCAACTGCTCAGCCTAGAGCGCCAAAGAATCATGCAGGATATGCACGATGGCGTCGGTTCATCGCTGATGGTTGCGCTCAAGGTGGTCGAGCAGGGCAAAGCCGGCGATCTGGCCGATCTGCTTCGAGCATGCATTGACGATCTCAAACTCGCGATTGACTCGCTCGAACCCGTGCAAGCCGACCTGTTGCTGTTGCTGGGTACGCTTCGCTTCCGGCTTGGCCATAGGCTGGAGCAAGCGGGGCTCTCCTTGGTTTGGAATGTGGAGGATGTGCCGCGACTTGAATGGTTAGAACCCAAAAATGCATTGCATATCTTGCGTATCGTGCAAGAGGTGATGAGCAATGCCATCAAGCACAGCCAAGCCGACACCTTGACACTAGAAACCAAGACAAATCAAGAGCATGTGGTGCTCAGCATCCGCGACAACGGTATGGGTTTCTCATCAACAACAAGTCAGCACGCAGGGCGTGGTCTGGCCAATGTCCGTCGGCGCGCTCAGGCGATAGGGGCCAATGTGCGCTGGATGTCTAGCAACGAGGGCACCGTGTTTGAGATTGATCTACCCATCCACGAGTCGACTCCGGGCAGCGCCAGCAGCCCAGTCATTCAGAGCACAACTGCTTAGGCAGTGCCGCGAAGTAATGAACATGGCAAATAGGTTGATTTTTACAGCCAAATTGACCGATAGCCGGCGTATTTATTGCGCGGAGTGCTATCAAAATTAAAGTGGACCGACCAAGCGAAAAATGGGGTCGGATCACAATTCAAGACAACGAGCTTTCCGGCGCGAATTCAATCCAGTACGAAATTGTGCTCCGACCCCATTTTTTGCGGCGCACGCCATCCATTTCTTTTTCGCAAGTTTGATCTGAGCGCAACCGTCGCACACCACCCGCTCACCTGCGTCGTACCATCGGGCAGTTGCCTCATAAATCTTTTTGAAAACACACGCGATTGAGGCCACGGAAGTCTAAAGATGGTCTCCACGCGCCTTCCAAAAAATTTCTAATTCAACCGCCCAATGGTTTCCGATGGGGCGGTGGTTGGTTAACGTTTGACATGAGGGGATTAGGCGTCGGGCTCATGCGAGCTTGTTGCACATGGCTAGTAGGTCTTCATGCGACTGAAGAAACGCAGGAAGCTTGGAATCAATAGCTTTTGCTTCATCTCGGACGTGCGCCGGAAGGTTCTCCGGATCCATGTGTCGTGTGATCACACTAACGAAGCCTCTGCCATTCGGTACTGTGTAGCGAACAATCTCGCTGGCCAGCTCGTTAGCTGCCTTTATAAATGTGGCTTGCCTGGTGCGAAGCTCTGGATTCGTGAAGTAGTGGGCTTCGTCGATCCAAGTTTCAACAACCGTGTAGAGCGGCACCGTGGCTTCTGCTCTGAATGGCAGCAAGAAGTCATGTTGTTGATACTCCCGGAAAGCGTCCGAATCAGCGAAGAGGGAACGGAAGCTCTTCGCGAGATCGCGATTGTGACCAGAGAGGGTGTTGTGCTCTGGTTCGTAAGACGTGGTGGCTGGTGTCGCAGAGGACTTCCAGCCGAGCATGGAGAGGAACTTGGTTCTAGGCGCCTCGAAGGCAAACACGATGCCAACGATGGCTAGGGCAAAGCCGGCGATCTCGAGCATTCAGGGTCTCCGACGGTTAACGTTGGAGACCACCGGCACGCAGCAACTGCCGCGCAGCGGCATCATGCTGCTGTGTGTCCGTGTGGGCCGACCCGTTAGGCAGCTGACTGTCACTGTTGCTCATAGAGCCATATGCTAAGGGAAACATTCAGTTCACCAAGTGACGTGAGCAAGCAAGGCGAAATGCAAAGCGACAACGAACCTCTCTCGGCTCTGCAGTCTAGGTAAGGCGCGTAACCCTCCTGTCGCAGGCTCTTTAGCGCCGCAGACCTTGGTTGAAGGAGCTCGACCCACTTAGCCAATTGCTCTTCAACCGTAAGATCTTCGCCCGCCTCTGGCAGATCCAATTTCCACAGGCCAACCACCGAAGGGGACCCCGCTCTAACGCCAGTCTTCGCATGTTCACCGAGCTTTAAGGTTTCTGACGGCTTCAACCCAAGCCTGTTCGTCACAAGGTCGGGATCAACGTTGTCGCGGCAAAACACCAACTGGGTCAAGTTATTCAAGGGGCCGGGGTCGCGCATCTTCTGCTGCCTAACGTTTGACATGAGGGGCGTGCCGAAGGCACGTCCGCTTGAAGGAATGGTTAGGCATTTGGCGCGCTGAGGACTTGCCCGAGGCCTTGCTTGAGCTCTTCGGCTTTCTCGGGAGTGGGTGCATTTGAAATGGCCAGAGCGGCGGCAGCTTTCGCTTCGACATAGCGATTGAGGGCAAATAATACGTGAGCTTCAACTACGCGTGTGGGCCAATCATTTGGCGCGTGACGGACGGACGGCGCCAATGTTTGAAGTGCATGCTCGGGTGACCCATGCCGAAGTTGCTGATTTGCAAGGAAGTAGCGCGCGATGGTTACGCTGGGCGACCCCTCCACACTTCCCTGCGCCAACTCAACCGCGAGTGACTGTTCGAGTTGCTCAGTTGCTTTCTCATGCCTTCCGAGTTCGTTCAGTACACAAGAGTACTCGCCGTGATATGCCGATAGTCCCCAGTGTTGCGGATCAGCCAGTGGGATGGCCTTCTCATAGAGAAGCGTGGACTGTTCATGGTGACCAGCTTGCCATTCGTCAAACGCGTCTTTGGCGAGTTGCGAGGCCTTGGGTTGGTCGATCATTTTGATGCCTAACGTGAAGATGACCGGACCACAACAATACGCGGCGAAGCCGCCTTCTGCTGTTGTGGGTCCGAGTCGATTGAAAAGTTAAGCATCGGCTTTGGCCTTGCCGCTTGCTCTTGGCGCTTCACGGGCAATGCGCTTAGCGAGTTCAGCGCAAAGAGAGGCTTGGCGAGAATTTATGGGCGCCCGAGTAAAGTCGCCCGAGTGAAGCGGCCGGCCCAAGCGACGCTCGGCGCAGCTCAAACAGAGCATGCCGTCAATCCTGTAGTGGATGCTACGCCAGACGCGATACCACAGCATGTAGTACTCCTCGCTACGGTGCGTGTCTTTCCTGCAGTCCATGCATAAAAAGCCAGCGTTGCCGCGGGCTTCCTTCTGTGCGTCTGTGAGCCGTGCCATCCGATGTTTAACGTAATTTATACCGCAAAACCTGCGGTATAAAAATGGCGATGCGGTATAAGTTGGGCATCAGAAATCCTTTAATCTCTTTTGAAATCATAGGTCTAGGTGGGAAGTTACAGTTTCAAACACAGTTATAAAAGAATCGCGAAACACCGCAACGCGTAAGCTAATTTATAACGCAGTTTTCGCGCCACACCAAGTTGCTTTCCGACGCCCACACAAACATCCAGTAGAAACTATGAAGCGTCTGCCCAATGGTACGAAGATTGCAAAAAAGCTGGATCTCTATTCGGTAGCAGTCCGCAAGCTCGCCAATCCGATACCAGAGGCATCAAACCCGCCGTCTACTGCCAAGCACTGCCCGTTCACATACGAAGCTTGCGGGCTGCACAGCCAAAGCACGGCTTGGGCGATTTCTGCTTCGCTGCCGTAGCGGGCCAGCGGTATCGTGTCGTGATAATCGCGGCGGATCGTGGGGCTGCGGACGGCTTTGGCCATCGCAGTTTCGACCGGGCCGGGGGCGACTGCGTTGCAGCGGATGCCGGCGTTGCCGAGTTCAACGGCTTGTTGTTTGGTGAGGTGGATGAGGGCGGCTTTGCTCGTGCCGTAGGCGACGCGCAGGCTGCTGGCGCGTAGGCCGGAGATGGAGATGGAGGCGATGTTGACCACAGATCCTTTCTCTTGGCTCAGCGAGTTGCCTGAGTTGCGCAGCATATGTGGGGCGCAGGCTTGCGTGCAGAGGAAAGGGCCGGTGAGGTTGACGTCAATCACTCGCTGCCATTCCGCGGCGGTGTGTTCGAGCAAGGGCTTGAAGGTGGCCACGCCTGCGTTGTTGATGAGATGATCAATACGCCCAAATTCAGCGATGATTTCGGCAATGCAAGATTGCACTTGCGATTCGATGGATACATCGCAGGGCAGGGCGAGGGCTTGTGTGGTGCTCCAGCCTTCGGTTTGCGCAGCTTGCTTGAGCAGCTCGGCTTCGATATCGAGCATTGCCACGCGTGCGCCTTGGCTGACGAATTGGCGGGCGATTTCTAAGCCGATGCCACGCGCAGCGCCTGTGATGACGGCGACGTGATGTGAAAAATTGACAGATGAATTCATTGTGATGAAACTTTCAAAGTTTTTCTTTGTGGCAAAAGCAGTTGACGGAATGCCGCAGGAATGACGGTCTGTGCAGTTTGAGAAGTGATCTCTTGTGCCAGAATTTCTGCGCACAATGCGGCGAAGCTTAAGGCTCGCGAGCCCATGGCGGTGCAGACGTGCAAGCCTTCTTGCAACTTGCCCACGATGGGCAGGCGGTCAGAGGTGGTGCAGCGGATGCCTTGCCAGCTTTGCACTTGCTTGGCCTCAAATTGCGCACGGATGGCTTGTAATTGTGGGGTGGGCAAGAGCTTTTGAAGGCGATTTAAATTGGCTTCTAGGCTGGCTATTTGCAATGCAGCGGGTGATTCGTAGCTTTCGCGTTCGTAGGTGGCACCGCTGAGCCAGAATTTGCTTTCATTGTTCAGTGAGGCGACACCGCCGATGAAATGGCCGTTGCCGTTGATGACCTGTGGTGCATTCCATGCATCTGGCCAAGCGCCGAAAGCGACAGAACCGCTCACGTTGTCCATCAGCAGATCGTAGCCACAGGAGCGCATGAGCTCGCCCGATTGCGAGCCAGCTGCGATGACGATTTGCTGCGCCTCTGCGATGCATTCATCTTGCGCATTCAAAGCTTGCCATTGGCCTTGCTCAAAACGCAGACTCGATACGCTCGCGTTCACCACCTTGACACCTGATTGTTGAACCCAAGCTTGCGCCAGCGCTTGCGGCTTGATCCAAGCGGCGATTTTGTGGAGTACGCAGTTCGGACGCGCTTCATACCAACCAGGAATCATCGCTGCGCCACGCTGCAAGCGCTCGTTTTTCTCAGGATGAAACAGCAAGCGCTGCTCCAAAGTACAGAGCTGCCAATCGATACCTTCTCGCAGCAGCTGAAGCGCATGCGCCACCGTG
>JANMFP010000319.1:0-5475 GCA_031378135.1 Variovorax sp.
GAGCACGCGTGGTCAGACGGGCGCGTCCATTGGATTTGTCCAGGTACAGCACCTGACCGGGGTAGATGCGGTGCGGGTTCTGGATGTCGTCCAGGTTCATGCCCCACAGCTCTGGCCAGCGCCAGGGCTGCTTGAGATACAGGCCAGAGATCGCCCACAGCGTGTCCCCGCTTTTGATGGTGTAGCTCTCGGGTGCGTTGGCAGCAAGCTCATCAAGCGCCACGCCCGCTTGTGCCACACGCTGCGCCGTGGCCTTCTGTGCGGGGGTCGTCACGTTTTGAGCAAAACCAAGGCTCGAAAAGCCAGTGCTCAGAGCTGCGCCGAGGCAAAGAGCCAAAATGCGATGCTGTTTGGGGTGCTTCATGCGTGTTTTCCCACCATGTTGAAACTAGAAATTACTGTCAATTTTGATCTTAACCTATTGATTTGGCAAGATTTCTTCATTTTTTTGTCTTGCCAAAGGCTGCGGACAAGCCGAAATATTGCGAAAATACGTCATTTCCTGCTTTGGCGGCCTGATGGAGGCCTGTGCCAAAGATGTGCCGAAAGCTTGCGCTAAGGCGTTTTTGTTGGTGTGCATACATGACTTCTCCCCAAATACTCCCTATTTTGACTTACCCCGACCCTAGGCTTCACACGGTGGCCAAGCCTTTGGCCATGCCAGACGGCATGGATGCGCGCATCACAGGCCTGATCGCCGATATGTTTGCCACGATGTATGACGCGCAAGGCATCGGCTTGGCTGCCACGCAAGTGGATGTGCATGAGCGCTTGATCGTGATGGATGTGAGCGAAGAGCGCAATGCGCCGATGGTGCTGATCAACCCAGAAATCTTGTGGGCCAGCCCAGAAAAGCTCAAGGGAGATGAGGGCTGCCTCTCTGTGCCGGGCGTGTACGACGGCGTTGAGCGCAGCAGCTCTATTCGTATTTCTGCGCTGGATGAAAATGGCGTGGCGCGTGAGATAGAGGCCGATGGCACGCTGGCAGTATGCATCCAGCATGAAATGGATCATTTGCTGGGCAAAGTGTTTGTGGAATACCTCTCGCCACTCAAGCGCACGCGGATCAAAAGCAAGATGGCCAAGCTTGAGCGCGATGCAGCAGATGCTGGGCGCAGGTAAGCGCATGCGGGTGATTTTTGCTGGCACACCCGAATTTGCGAGGGTGGCGCTCGAAGCCCTTCATCGCGCAGGCTTTGAGATGGTGCTTGTGCTCACGCAGCCAGACCGACCAGCCGGGCGTGGTCTGAAATTGCAAGCGTCGCCTGTGAAGCAATTGGCGCTAGATCACGGCACGCCGCTTGCTCAGCCGCGCAGCTTGCGATTGGATGGGAAGTATCCAGAAGATGCGGCGGTTGCGAAAGCGCAAATAGAAGCCGCGCAAGCCGATGTGATGATCGTAGCGGCTTTCGGATTGATCTTGCCGCAATGGGTGCTTGATACACCACGCTTGGGTTGCCTCAATATTCACGCCAGCCTCTTGCCGCGCTGGCGCGGCGCGGCACCAATTCACCGCGCGATAGAGCACGGCGATACCGAGACAGGCATCAGCATCATGCAGATGGATGCTGGGCTGGATACAGGCGATGTTTTGTTGATCGAAAAACGACCGATTGAAGCGCAAGACAGCACACCAACCCTGCACGACAAACTGGCACACCTCGGCGGACAATTGATCGTCCAAGCACTCAACATTGCTGCCAGCGGCACGCTCTCAGGCCAGCCACAGCCGACAGAAGGCATCACCTATGCGCAAAAGATCAGCAAAGCGGACAGTGCTGTGAATTGGCAGAGTAGCGCAGCGCAGATCGAGCGGCGTATTCGTGCCTTTGCGCCATCGCCTGGTTGCTCGGGCGTGATGCGCGGTGAAGTGATCAAGCTTTGTGCAGCGCATGTTGTGGCGCTGCATGATCATCAAAATGATAGCAAACTAAGCAGTATTGATGCCGGCGAAGGTGCTGTTTTGTCTGTGAATGCAGATGGCGTGGCTGTTCAATGTGGTTTGGGCAGCATCTTGCGCATCACGGCGATGCAACGCGCTGGCGGCAAGCGCCTGCCCGCCGCAGATTTTCTGCGCGGCTTTCCCTTGCAAGCGGGCGACCGTTTTGACATTTCCGCAGGTGAGCCTGCTTGAAGCCCGGCGCTGCATCACTGCCGCGTTTTTGGCAATATCCGCAATTCATGGAGGGTGCTCGCGCCATGCTGCCCGTTGCACCGGGCATTGCCGCCTGGGGGCTCATGACGGGCGTGGCGATGATGAAATCTGGCCTCTCACTGGTGGAGAGTTTAGCGATGGCCTTGCTGGTGTTTGCTGGCAGCTCGCAGTTGGCTGCCATGCCTTTGATTTTGGCGGGTGCGCCGGTATGGGTGATCTGGGCGACTGCGCTGTGCGTGAATCTGCGCTTTGTGGTTTTTAGCCTGCATTTGCGACCCTACATGATGCACCTGCCGCTGTGGCGGCGCATGCTCGGAGGCTATCTGATTGCCGATTTAACCTATGTGCTGTTCACAAGGCGCTTTCCTCAACCCGTTGCTGAAACTATAAAAAGCGTAGCAACAAACATAGATTCTATGCCGGCAAACAGCTTGATTGATGCTAAGAAAGCTGAAGAAAGACACGCACTTTCTGCGGCACAAGAGCGTGATCAGCAGCAAGCTTATCTGCTGGGCAACAGCTTGGTCAATTGGGCCTCTTGGGTGTTCCCCTGTGTTGCCGGTGTTCTTTTGGCCAATTGGATTCCCCAAGCGTGGGGCTTGGGCTTTGCGGGTATTTTGGCCTTGGTTGGCATTGCTTGCTCGCTTGCGACGAGCCAGCTGCGCATCGTGAGTGCGCTGATCTCGGGCGCAGCGGGTGTGGTGGCTTTTGCGTTGCCGTTGCGTCTGAATATTTTGGTGGCGATTGGTGTCGCGGTGGTGGTGTGCTTGAGCTTGGAGCGTTTTCGTCCGGTGCGGCCCAGCTCGCAGGAGAAAACACCATGAACAGCGGCACCGATCTTTGGACGCTGGGTGTGATCCTTGGCTTGGCGGTTGTCACCGTCATAGCGCGCTCATTCTTTTTCATCAGCCGCAAAGATTTTCACCTGCCTGCTTGGGCACAGCGCGGCCTGCAATACGCACCGATCGCGGCATTGTCTGCCGTCATCGTTCCAGAAGTCGTCATGACGCAAGGGCAGTTGATTTCTACCTTACAAGATGCACGCATCTACGGCGCTTTGGCTGGTGCAGCGATTTTTTATTGGCGGCGCGATACGCTCGCCTGCATTGTGGGCGGCATGGCCGTGTATTTGCCGCTTCGCCTGTTGCTGGGGTGGTGAAAGCTATGAGAGCATAAATGGTGCTATTGCCTTGCTCCATTTTGAATATGCAGTATCAACTAAATGCAAGCCATCATAGGTGTAGCTCTTAACTAATCCTTTATTTGCATTTGTAATGCCCTTATTTATATCAATAAAGATCAGCTTCTTTGTGCTAGCAAGAGAAATTAGTTTTGAATTTAAATCGCGGATTTGTGAAAGTTTTTTTTCACAGTTTACTTTACTGCATTCAACTGTAGATTGAATATAAACTTTGATCCCTTTATTTTGTAGTCGTTGAACTATCCTAGTGTAATTTTCTACAATTGAATCAACTTCATGGCCGGTGTTTATATCATTAACGCCCATCATTAAAAAGACTTTTTTAGGCATTAAAGATGTGACTGAATCCAACCTACCAAGGACATCGTAAGTTGTATTGCCATTGATGCCCATATTAGTTATATTTAAATCAGGGAATAGTTCATTCCATTTGCCTGCTTTAGTTATTGAGTCTCCAAGCATGATGATATCAACTGTAGCTTTTTTTTCGATTTTAGAAATGGAAACAGATGGCGATTCTTTAGATTCAATCGACTTAAATTCGCCTGAGCGGATTGAAAAAATTTCAATAAACAAGTAATTTTCAGTTTCGACAATTCGTCCCCAGAAATATCCACACAAGCCGAAAAGCAGTGAGGCAAGAACAGCAATCCATTTTGTTTTATTGGGTGATTGAGATGACATTATTTTCATTTCTTCAAAAATAGAATGAGTCGCTCCCCAAAACGAATGCCTGGCTTCTCTATATAATTATTTGTAATCAATGCAATGCTGTACGAGAAAATCACTACGACTAAAAAAAAGAGTAAAAATCGTAACTCTGGTATAAATTGTATAGTTGAAAGAAATTTATTTGAATAGCGATTGGACAGTAGAAGAATATCGATAACAAAAAAGTGAGAAATGTACATTGAAAAAGAGTTTTTACCGATTTTCACTACGGCATTTGAAATGAAATTATCTTTAATCTGTAATTGCGAAAGTTTTATTGTAAAAATAGTAAAACCGATTGCCGAAAATATAGGATAGATGAAACCATCCATTCCGGTATCAAAGACTCGATCATTAAGTAGAAAAATACTAATAGCGATGAGAAGTATCGCTATAAATAAAACTGATATTTTAATTTTAGAATCCAGTAATTTATAACCGATAATTCCGATCATAAACACATTAATTTGATTCAAAATGAGCGTGTAGATATAGCCATATTCGTCATTCTGATACACCGTACTCCATTTTTGACTTGGTTGAAGCTCGAAAATATAATAATACTGAAGAGCCAGCGAGAGTGTTGCAATAAGAACGGATAGTAGTATGAATGTTCTTACTGTGACTCTCTGTAGTGTAAAAAATAGGACAGGAAAAAGTAAATAGAAAGTCATCTCGGTGGAAATACTCCAGCCACCAGGTACGATAAAACTGAAATTCTGTGGATTAAATCCGTGAATAAATAGAAAATTTTCAGCAACCTTAAACCACGTATAGTCGATTGGAACTGCAAATCCTCCTTCTTTATAGGAAACTCTTAATGCACGCCATAGAAAATAGAATATTATTGCAAAATAATATAGAGGTGCGATACGAAAAAATCGTCTAACGTAGAAATGCGATGGCGTAATTTCTTGCCGAGCAGCAGCAGAAAGACATAGTGTAATTGCTGATGCTATGAAAAATAGCTGGACTCCTAACTGGCCGTAGTTCAACAATGCGCTTGAAAGAGTAGTAAGACCCTCGATACTTTGATGGCAATGAACTGCAATTACACCTAGTATTGCTAGAGCTCTCAATACATCAATATATTTATACTTTTTTATATTCATTTAAAGCGCAAAAATTAAACTGTACGCGTCCTTTTAGGACTTTGAATTTATCAATAAAGTTTTTTGTATATTGAAAAAACTACGTCAACCGCTTCACCAAACTAGAAGTATCCCAGCGCTGCCCGCCCATTTGCTGCACATCTGCATAAAACTGGTCCACCAGCGCCGTCACGGGCAGCCGCGCACCGTTGCGCTTGGCTTCATCGAGCACCAAGCCTAAGTCTTTGCGCATCCAATCCACAGCAAAACCAAAATCAAATTTGTCAGCCACCATGGTTTTGCCGCGATTGTCCAGT
>JANMFP010000323.1:0-3834 GCA_031378135.1 Variovorax sp.
ACCAGGCGTCGTTTCTGAGCACACTGACCACGATCACCACACTGCTGACGGCGTTTCTGGCGGCGGTGGCCGGGATCTCACTGCTGGTCGGCGGGATTGGGATTATGAACATCATGCTGGTCAGCGTCACCGAGCGCACCCGCGAGATCGGCCTGCGCATGGCAGTCGGCGCTAGGGGGCGAGACATACTCGCCCAATTTCTGATCGAAGCAGTGACGCTCTCCATCATCGGCGGCGCGATTGGCGTTGCCATCGGCGCAATCGCCACGTGGGCCGTGGGCTACTTCGCAGGCTGGCAAGTCAGCATGACAGCCGCCTCCATCTTCCTAGCAGTAGGTTTTTCAGCCTTAGTCGGTGTTTTCTTCGGCTTCTACCCCGCCCGCCGCGCCTCTAAGCTGCTGCCTATTCAGGCGTTGCGGTATGAGTAAAAGGCCTTGGTTGCACATGAACTGTATGAAGTCAAAGAGGACGGTGATGATGAAGCATGACAAACTGATGGATGTGCTGCACAGCACAGCAGCTGGCCTGCACAAAGCGGGCGTGATGGATTTGACCACCATGCGTGAGTTCGATGCGCTATGTTTGCCACCCGTGCAAGACAACAACGCTGATCAGATTAAAGGGATTCGCCTGCGCTTCAAAGCCAGCCAAGCCGTGTTTGCTGCTTATCTCAACACCAGCCCTTCTACGATCCAGCAATGGGAGCGCGGCATTAAGCATCCTAACGGGATGGCCCTTAAGCTGCTGAGTTTGGTGGACAGCAAGGGCTTGCAAGCACTGGCTTGATTGCAGCAATCGGTTCATCCATTAAATTCAAACGCTGCGGCAGAAATAAACCCCGCAAACGGCCATTCACGCTTCATCAGTTCTGATGAGAAAAGAGTGCTTAATCACTAAAAAGCCACAAGACGTATCAGAGCACAACAAAATGCTGGCTTTGCAAGCGTTTCCTCCACAGAATGAGGGACGACACATCATCGCGCTGCCCCTAGCATGAGCACCCATAACAGCAACAACACGGAATCGCTATGCGCAGCAGAGCCTTGCAGCCCCGCCGCCTTTGACATTGAAGCCTTAAGCCCGCGCACGCAGCGCGTGGTCTTGGTGTGCGATGTCGTCGAATCCGTCCGCTGGATGGAGCACGATGAAGACAACGCCATTACCCGCTGGAGCCAATTTGCAACTGCTGTGCGCAGCCGCATTGCGCCCGCGCATGGCGGCGAAGTCATTAAAAGCATGGGCGATGGCCTGATGATGCAATTTCAGGCTGCACCCGGCGCAGTTGCTGCGGCGAGTGCTATGCAAAAAATAGCATCCGAAGGCAACCAAGGCTACGCTCCTGAGCGCCAAATGCACCTGCGCATCGGCATTCACCAAACCGAAGCCCGCCGCGATGCCCACGACTTGTATGGCCACGGCGTGAACCTAGCCGCCAGAATCACCCAACTCGCCGGCCCCGGCGAAATCATCGTCAGCCCCGAAGTGCGCGATCATTTAACGGACAGCTTAGATGGCGAGATTGAGGATATGGGCGAGTGCTATCTGAAGCATTTGAGCGAGCCGCAGAGAGTGTATCGGGTGGGGGAAATCAGCCCTCAGCCCATGCTCGCACCTATCACTGAACAAACCGATGTTCTGATTCCTAAGCTGGCTGTGATGCCACTGGAACTGACTTGGCAGCATCCGCAGGCTGCTGGTATCGCCAGCCTCATCACAGACAATCTCACTGATTTGCTCAGCCGCCAAAAGAGTGTGCGCGTGGTCTCTGCGCTATCCAGCAAATCACTCGCAGGCCGTCAAGATGTATCAGTGCAAAGCGTATCTCAAATAACCGCTTGCAACTACATCATCAGTGGCAAGCTCAATCACTGTGATGGCGAGCCCAGCTTCAAAGCATCCTTCAGTTTGCAATTGATTGATGCCAAATCGCACGACATCGTGTGGTTCAGCAATAGCCGCACCCAGCTTTCTGAGCTGCTGGCTGCTGAAATAGAAGCCATACAGCGCGCCGTGCAAGAGATTTTGGCGGCACTTGAAAATCACCATGCCCGCATCGTGCGCATCACGCCAGTGCCCGCGCTGCCGGCTTATACGCTGATGTCTGCCGCCATTCATGGCATGCATCGCCGCTCGCCCGCAGAATTTGCGCGCTCTAAGCAATGGCTGCAAGCCCTGCTTGAGCGTTATCCGCGCTATGGTGCGCTCGACAGTTGGTTGGCCAAATGGCATGTGCTGCAAGCTGGGCAAAGTGGCATGGCAGCAGACCACGCCTTAGCCCAGCAAGCGCTCTACCATGCACAGCGCTCGGTGGATTTGACCGATGGTGACTCGACTGCTGTTGCGATGCTGGCTGTTGTGCAGTCAAATTTAGCCCAAGACTTTGACCGAGCTAAGGGAAGTTTTGATTTGGCGATCAACGGTGATCCTAATAATTCTGTGGCCTGGTTGTACAAGGGTGCTTTTCTTACTTATGTTGACCCCGGACCTGAAGCAGTCCTATGCTGTACCAAAGCTCTTGAATTATCGCCAATCGATCCTCTCAAGTATATTTTCGATGGAATGCTTGGGACAGCTTATTTTGGTGAAAAAAAATATGCGCAATCTTTGAAGTCGTCATTACTTTCACTGAAACAAAATTCCTTGCATTTGTCCTCTTTAAGGGTGCTTGCAATGTCCTATGCAATGCTAGGCGATAAGGGAAAAGCTCAAGAAATTGGAAGAAAGCTCATGCTTGCAAATCCAAAATTCAACAGGACTGAATATCTCGTCAGATTTTCTAAATCCCCAATTGAATTTATTGAGCGACTTGACGAGGCATTATCGATTTCAGGTGTTCCAACATAGACAGGAGAAACTTATGTCACGCTTAGATGGTTTGGATGGCCTTGATGGCCTAGATGGGTTGGATGGATTAGATGGCCTTGATGGCTTGGACGGTCTAGATGGATTAGACGGCTTTCAGGCTGCCGGCTCTGGACGTATTCCAGGACAAAGCGGTAACTACACTGAGGCACTTCTACGCAGCCGTGAACTGATTTTCAGAGGTAAGCCAATCGGCAGCCTTGCGTATGGCGGCTGGGTAGGGCGTTGGCCAAGTTCAGGGGCAGATGGCATGCCCAGCATGGATTCCTCTGAGCACTATGCCCGCATGTCCACTTGGGCAAGGCAAGAGGCTTGCGTGGCGCATATGTTCAGTGCTTTGCAGGTGGATGTGGAGCGTGCGGCATTTAGCGCCACGCTGTCTCACCGCAATACTGGCGCAGCCGCTGGTCTCAGTAGCATCACAAAAATTGTGCGCCCACCCTTGGCTGCTTTTCAAGCGCAAGCCAAGCTCACGGAAACTTGGGCGGTGCTGCGCGCTGAGCGGGCAGCAGAAATTCGCGCCCAAGTCAGCACCAATCTCCCTTTTTGGACGGCTATTTGCCACCTAGAGCCCTCGCGCAGCCCGCATACCTACGAGCTGATGCTGCTCACCATCAAGCTGGCCTCGATGGTGGTGCAGCGCATGAAGCAAGCGCTGGCCTGCCCCCGGCCTGCGCAATACTCGCCTGCCATTCACCCCATGATTCAAACGCCGGAGCATTTCAGCTTCCCCAGCGGGCATGCCACGCAGGCTTTTGCTTCGGCACACTTACTCTCCCTCTTGCTCGGGCCACATGCTGGCAGAGATGAAGCCCTGCAATTACAAGCCGAGATGATTGCCACCAACCGCGTGATTGCTGGTGTGCATTTTCATGCCGATAGCTTGGCAGGCCGCGTGCTCGGCAAATCTTTGGCAGAGTATGTGGTGCATCGCGGCAAAGGCGGTGGCTGGGTGCCTCGGCAGTTTATTGG
>JANMFP010000347.1:0-1573 GCA_031378135.1 Variovorax sp.
CCGGCAGGCACTTGCGCCAAATTCACAAAAATTCGCGGCAAATAAAACAAGCCAGCAAACCAGCTGGCCACGAAGACGATATGAAAAGCTTTAACCCAGAGCATGGGTACGAGTGTAGGTCAAAACCTTATCCCCTTAACCATCCCGTTTACTATCAAATCAATAGCATTTACCTTAACATATTTGCCGGCCATAGGCACTTTTTGCTTAAGACGGAACGACGCCTGCCTTCTTCACCAAGGCCGCATAACGCGCCAGCTCTCGTCTGAAATGCTCTGCCGCCACTTCAGGCGAAGTCACACCCACAATGTTGCCCTGCTTGGCCATTGCTTCTTTGACTTCATCGGTGGCGAATGCCGTGCGAATGGCGGCGTTGATTTTTTGCACTTGCGCAACAGGCAAACCTTTGGGGCCGACTGCTGCAATCCACGCATCGATTTTGTAGGCGGGAAAGCCAGCTTCGGCTCTGGTTGGAATATCAGGCGCGGCGGGGCTGCGGGCATCCATTGGAATGCACAGGCCGCGAACGTTGCCGGCTTTGATTTGGCCGAGAGCGGCAGGCAGTGCGCTCACGCCCCAATCGACTTGGCCGCTCACAATGTCTTGCAGCATGGGCGCGAAGCCGCGATAGGGAATGTGGGTAGAGAACGTGCCGGTCACATCTTTGAACAGCTCTGGCGCGAGGTGCAAAATCGTGCCATTACCGCTGGAGGCATAGTTGTATTTGCCGGGATTTTTCTTGAGCAAGGCCACAAACTCGCGCAGGTTTTGTGCAGGGAATTTGGCGTTGACGATCAGCACCAGTGGCGTGTAGGCAACGATGGCAATCGGTGTGATGTCGGCTATCGCGTCGAAGCTCAGATTTTTCGTCACGCTGGGGTAGATCACGTGATTGTTGGATACGAAAGAAAGCGTGTTGCCATCGGGTGCAGACCGGATGAGATTTTGCGTGCCCACGATACCGCCTGCACCGGGTTGGTTTTCAACCACCACGTTGGTACCCAAGGCTTTGCCGAGCTGATTGCTGCTGGCGCGCACGATGCCGTCCACGCCTGAGCCTGCGCTCACGGGGAGGATGAGCTTGATCGGGGCAACTTGTGCAAACACACCCATGCTGTTTGCGGCAAGACCTGCTGCTGCGCCCGTCAAAGCGAGGCGGCGCGTGAATGAATGGGTAGGCATGATGGATGTCTCCGGAAAGTAGTTTTAAGCAAAATAGGTCAATAGCCGGCGTATCGATTGCGTAGCTTGCTATTTATTTGATAGTAAATTGTTTGCCTGAGCTTTACTGTAGCCCAAGCTTTGCAAAATTTCCATGCTGTGTTCCCCGAGTTTCGGTGGGCTCATGCGCACGCCGGGTTGTTGGCCATGCAAGGTGAAAGGGAATAGCACGGTATCGGTTTGCTGGCCGTTGGGCAAAGTAATCGGCGTGAGCCCACCTGTGGCTTTGAGATGCGGGTCGTTCATCAAATCTTCGGGGCGGTTGATGGGTGCATAGGGCAGGCCGTTGTCTTCAAAGATTTGCGTGAGCTCAGCAGCGGTGTGGTTTTTGAGGCGTTCGCGCAACAACGGA
>JANMFP010000388.1:0-1938 GCA_031378135.1 Variovorax sp.
GCTTCATACCAACCAGGAATCATCGCTGCGCCACGCTGCAAGCGCTCGTTTTTCTCAGGATGAAACAGCAAGCGCTGCTCCAAAGTACAGAGCTGCCAATCGATACCTTCTCGCAGCAGCTGAAGCGCATGCGCCACCGTGCATTCCACGCCTGTGCGCGAGATCTGCGAAAGCTCGATATCTTGCGCCGATAAATGCGCAGCCAGCAAACCCACGGGCAGCTCGGAAGCACCACCGCCTTGGCTGACCAGCGTGACCTCGCGGCCGCGCTGCGCCAACGCATAAGCACATGCGCTGCCCGCCAAGCCTGCGCCAATCACTATGATTTTAGTAGCAATCAACGCAGGATATACGCCGACTAAGTGCCTAAAAAGCTTAAAAAATCGCTTTTAAGGTGCTGGCGGCACATAGCCCGCCGCCGCATCTGCACCGCCGCCAAAAAAGTGATTCTCCATCTGGCGCGCGAGATATTGGCGCGCGCGTTGATCCGCCAAATTCAAGCGGTTTTCATTCACGAGCATGGTTTGGTGTTTGAGCCAATCGGCCCAAGCCTGCTTGCTCACGTTCTCATAAATGCGTTTGCCCAGCTCGCCGGGATAGGTGGGGAAATCTAAGCCCTCGGATTCTGTGCCGAGTTTGATGCAATTAACCATGCGTGCCATAACAATATCTTTCAAAAAAATCACTACAAAAATAATAGCACTCTAAGCATATTCTATGCCGGCGAACTGCTCAAAATGCTCAAAGTCAGCCCAATTTCTTAACCAGCACTTGGCTCTTGCGATCCCAGTTGTATTTGCGTTTGCGTGCATCGGGCAGCCAATCGGGATCGACCTGCACGAAGCCGCGTTTGATGAACCAATGCATCGTGCGCGTGGTGAGCACAAAGATGCTCTCCAGCCCCTGCGCTCGTGCACGCTGCTCGATGCGCTTGAGCAATTTATCGCCATCGCCTTGGCCTTGCACCTGCGGGCTCACGGTGAGCGCGGCCATCTCGGCGGTGCGGGCTTCGGGGTAATCATACAAAGCCACGCAGCCGAAGATCACGCCATCGTGTTCGATGATGCTGTAGTTGCCCACATCGCGCTCAATCTCGGTGCGATCGCGTTTGACGAGCGTTCCGTCTTTCTCAAACGGCTCAATCAGCTGCAAAATGCCGCCCACATCATCACTGGTTGCCTCACGCAAGCTTTCCAGCTTTTCATCCACCACCATCGTGCCAATGCCATCGTGCACATACACCTCCAGCAGCAGCGCGCCATCGGTGGCAAAAGGCAAAATATGGCTGCGCTCCACACCGCTCTTGCAAGCGCGCACGCAATGCTGCAAATAAAACGCCGTATCTGAGGGCTGCTGCGCACTGGGCAGATTGGCCAAGAGCTTCTCGGCAGCGGCCAGCGGTAACTCGGTGTCAATCGGATTGTCTTCACTCACTGGCCTGGATGCATCCATGGCAATGCCGGGAATTTCGGTGAGGAAAATCAATTTATCGGCTTGCAACGCAGTGGCCACCGATGTGGCCACTTCTTCCATCGTCAAGTTAAATGCCTCACCCGTGGGCGAATAGCCAAAGGGCGAGAGCAAGACCATCGCGCCCATGTGCAGCGCTTTTTGAATGCCCGGCGTATCGACTTTGCGCACCAAACCGCTGTGCTGAAAATCCACGCCATCAATGATGCCCACCGGCCGCGCCGTGATGAAATTGCCCGAGATCACGCGCACGGTGGAGCCCGCCATCGGCGTATTCGGCAAGCCTTGGCTGAAAGCCGCTTCAATTTCAAAACGCAATTGCCCCGCAGCCTCCTGCGCGCAATCTAGCGCCACACCATCGGTGATGCGCATGCCATGCGAATATTTCGGCGCATGCCCTTTGGCGGCAAGCTGCTCATTGACCTGCGGCCGAAAGCCATGCACGAGCACAATCTTCACGCCCATGCT
>JANMFP010000408.1:0-3356 GCA_031378135.1 Variovorax sp.
ACGCGCAAACGGCTGCTGCTGGCATCAGCGCGCAAAGCGATGCTTGACTTGATATATGCGTCATCAAGCGTGTGCGCAATGCTCTTGCCCACTTGAGCAGCCAGTGATCGCATGAGCGCGGCTTGCGGCGCAGCGCCAAACAAAGCAATCGAGGCCGAAAGATCCTCGTGCGGCTGGGCAAGCAGCACTTGGCTGACTGCTTGATCGCTCAGCGCTTGCCACTGCGACCATTCACAATTGGCCATGCATTGGACCAAGTCATACAGTGTGCTGGCCACATCTTCTGGCGCAAGCGCATGAGCCTGTGCATAAGCATGCTCTGCCTGCTGCGGTTGAATCAAACACAGATGGCAAGCGCCGATGTTGCGCCAAATAAGCGCTTGCCATTGCTCCCAAGATTTCAAATTGACTTGTTCGCTCGCCACGCCGCTCCAAGCCGAATGCGCCCAAGCAGGCCAAGCCGTAAAGCCTGCCTCCATATCAACGCCATCATCTGAATCCGTGCGCGTACGCTGGCTAAGCCGCAGCACGTCCTGAAAATTGGCCAGGGCCGCCGCGTAGTCTTGCTGCTGGAACTGCGCGATAGCCAGCGCATCGCGCAAAACGATGGATTCAGGCGAGGCCTGCGCTTGCCTCAGCAGCGCCTGAACTGTGGCTTGGGTCAATTGAGCGTGAGTGTGGTTTGCCGCACAGCGCTGCCGCCGTTGCTGGTGCGCAAATCGTTGTAACGCACGGTGAGCACCACGGCGCCTGTGCTGTTGCCTGTGAAGTCAATCCGACCGTTGCCCGGTGAGACAGCAGCGCCGCCCCGGCTGATGGGAAGGGCCGCCAAGCGATACACGCCGCTTGCGATTTGAGGCAGCACAAAGGTTTCTGCATCGCCGTTGCTGGCGCTGACCTGAACTGCCAGGCTAGGCGCGGTCAGATCGGCATCGCGCACTTCCAGAGCCACAGACACGCTGCTTTGCGTCACGCTGCATGCGACCGGCGCTGTTGGGCTGATGGTAATGTTGGCGGTGCATGTCGTGGCTGTGGTGTAGTTGCCGCTCCAACCCCCGGTCGAGGCGGAGCCAGAAAAGCTCACGGGAATCACCACGCTTTGCACTGAGCCAGGGGGCCCAGAGAAGCTCGTGGTACCGGCTGATTGGAAAGCACTGACAGAAGCAAAGGTACCACCCGCACCCACTGCCGTGACGATACAGCTGTTGGTGTTGAGTCCGGGTGCTGTGGCCGGGGTGTTCAGCGAAAACAAGGGGCTAGGCGCGATGCTGCACAACGTGGACGTACCCACATTCAAAGAGCAAGCCGGCGGTGGCCCACTGGTGAAATTCACCGAGCCTGAGTTGGGGAATGAGCCTGGTGATGTGGCGCTGATTGAGCCACTGGCATTGCAACTGACGGGCACGTTGCCATAGAAACCCACAGATGGGCTGGCCTGCACGCTGCCATCTGCTCCCACGCCGCCTGAGCGCAGCGGGCTATCGCCCACCAAACCGCTGATGCGCCATTGGCCGTTCAAGCCGCTGCCCAGCCCTGAGATCAGCACCGAGCCACGCCCGCGCGTGACCACGGGTGCGAAATTGGCGCTGGCCAGATAGTATTTTTCCCACGCAAAATCGATCACGGCCACATCCGGGCCGCATTGCATTTGGCGATCTGTGATTTGAATGCGGGTTTGGCGCTGGGCATTGGTGTCGTTGATCACATCGTTGATCAATACGCCAAAACCGATCATCGCGGGATCGATGTGCCTTTGCAGATAAGCGATATCGCCTCTTTCGTAAGCACGCAGCAGGTTATCCAAAGCCTGCTGTGCGGGCGCATCGGGCGTGCATTGGCTGCTGATTCGCGGATTGCCTTGGGGCGATACCCCGCCGCTGCCCGAGACTTGTTGTTGGCGAGTTTGCAGGCGCGTGGGTTGATTGGTTTGCGCATCCACTTTCAGCTCACCCAAGCGCTGATCGCTGGGGCGCGGGGCAAACAGCGTGACGGGCGGCGGCGCAGGCGTGGGGACTTGATCGCCAGCGCGCACGCGGCCTGTGCCATTGCTGGCGGGCGTTTGCTCCACGCTGCCGGCATTGCTGGAGAGCACGGTGCCGCCTTCGGTGACTTTGTTCCATGTACCGGCGTTGTCGCCTTCTTCGACGATGGCAACTTCATGATCTGTGCCGCGAATGCCAATGGTGGCGGTGTTGGTCGTGACGCGGTAATTCTTGGGTGCGGTTTTGCTGATCCAGCCGGTGATAGAGCGCAAGCTGCCGCGCAGCAAATTGAGCACGACAGAATCCTTATCGTTACCATTGACTTTGTAAGCTTCAATGGTGAGCCGTGAGCGCGGGCGGATGGCAAGTACGCCTGAATCATCGGTGGTGAGCAACACTTCGCCATCCGGCCCGGTCAGAATCGTCTCGCCTTCCGCCACGCGATCACCTTTGGCCACACCGCGCGGCGCGCCATCTCGTGCCAGCACACTCACCTCACCGCGAGCAGTGTCGATGTTGCCAGCCGCCCAAACCGTGCTGAACCATACCCCGCCGCCCAAGGCAGTAGCCAGAGCCATCACCAATTTTTGTGTTTTCATAGCTTGTCTCTCTTCAGCGGGTGAATAAATTATCGGCCGGCAAATTCTCAAAGGTCCATGTCGGCCCAGTTCGGCGCAGCACGGTTTGCATCACGCCGTGCTCGGTCGCGCTCGCGCCGCTGCTAGCGCGGATAAAGCGCTTTTCCCACTTAAAACTCAACGCTTGACCAGCACCACTGGTTTGCCCCGCGTTTTGCGTTTGAATTTCTGTGAGCTCAATGCGAATATTGCGTTGATCGCCGAGCGCGCGGCGTGCGGCATCGAGCAAACTATCGCGCCCGATGAAGCTGGCAGGCAGCATCGCCTCAAACGTTTTGAGATTGGCTTTTTCATAATCGCGCACCGCCAGCTCCAGCGCTTGCTGCGCGTTGGCGGGCGCTTGCGCAGCGGGGGGCTGTACGCATGCCGCGAGCGCTGCGATGCCGAGAATCACTATGAATTTCATAGCGCTCTGCGCATATTTCTCGCCGGCTATCGACCGAAAATGCTTCAGATTTACCATTTGTAGCTCCCTTGCACCCCAAGGATGCGCTCATCCAGCTGCAAAGCCACATCGCCGTGGTTGCGGCGGTTGATTTTGGCATAGCCTTTGAGCTGCCATTGCTGGGTCAGCGCTTTCGTCCAGTCCAAGTTGAGCGTGGTGGTGGCCAAGCGTGGCGCGCCGGGCGTGGGCTGCTCGGTTTGCTGACGCTGTAGGCCAAGCAGCCATTGCCCCATCGGCGTGCTGCTGGCTGTGAGGTTCAAGCCATAGCTGGTGTTTTTCGATGCAGTGCCT
>JANMFP010000435.1:0-1561 GCA_031378135.1 Variovorax sp.
AGGCGCTGGAAGCGGCTGGCAAAAGCGCAGGTGATGTGGATTTGATCATCGTGGCGACTTCGACGCCCGATATGGTGTTCCCCTCGACAGCAGCGATCCTGCAACATAAGCTAGGCCAATATTTTGAGCGAAAACGGCAAGTAGCCGGCATAGAACCTCGTCAGAGTGCTTCTAAAACGATAGCAGGCTGTCCAGCCTTCGACGTGCAAGCCGTGTGCAGCGGCTTCGTTTATGCGCTCACGATTGCCGACAGCATGATCAAAACTGGCGCGGCGAAATGCGCCCTCGTTGTCGGGGCGGAAATTTTCAGTCGCATCCTCGATTTCAAAGACCGCACCACTTGCGTGCTCTTCGGCGATGGCGCCGGCGCTGTTGTCTTAGAGGCTTCAGATCAACCCGGCATCTTGGCCAGCGAGCTGCATGCTGACGGCAAACACGTCGGCGTGCTCTGCGTGCCCGGGACGGTCAGCGGCGGCCAAATCATGGGTGATCCGTTGCTCAAGATGGACGGCCAAGCCGTCTTCAAATTGGCGGTCAGTGTGCTCGCCGATGTTGCGCGCTCCGTGCTTGCCAAGGCGAATAAAACCGAAGCAGATATCGACTGGCTCATCCCCCACCAAGCCAACATCCGCATCATGCTTGGCACGGCCAAAAAGCTCAAACTCAGCGAAGACAAGGTGATCGTTACCGTCCACGACCACGGCAACACCTCCGCCGCAAGCATCCCGCTCGCACTTGATCACGGCGTGCGCAGTGGCCAAATCCAGAAAGGCCAAACACTGATGCTCGAAGGCGTGGGCGGTGGCTTTACTTGGGGTGCGGTGTTGCTCGCGCTATGAGGCGTATTGTTTTAGACGATTTGCGCGGCGTGTCGATACGCTTGCTATTGGAGGAGCATCTGCGCGACATGCGCGCATGGTCGCCGCCGTGCAGCGTGCATGCACTGGATTTAGACCAATTACGTCGCCCAGAAATCAGCTTTTGGTCGCTCTGGGAAGATGATGCTTTGCTCGGGTGCGGTGCGCTCAAGGATTTGGGTGGCAAGGAATGCGAGATCAAATCGATGCGCACAGCTCAGGCTCACCGAGGAAAAGGCGCTGGCTCTGAGATGCTTCGGTATATCTTGAGTGTTGCTCGCGAGCGGGGCATGAAGCGAATTCATCTGGAAACCGGCTCTCAACAGCAATTCGCACCTGCAAGAGCGCTCTACACAGACTTCGGTTTTACGGAATGCGGCCCTTTCGCTGATTACGCACCTGATGTATACAGTTACTTTATGACTTTGACACTGAACAATGAATAACGATTTGGAGAATCACTGAATGAAATCTTTTGCATTTGTCTTCCCCGGACAAGGCTCGCAGGCTGTGGGCATGTTGGAGGGTTGGGGGGATCACCCAGCGGTGATTTCCGTGGTTCAAGAAAGCTCAGAGGCACTGGGCGAGGATGTTGGCAAGCTGATCAAAGAAGGACCGAAAGAGGCGCTGGCTTTGACGACGAATACGCAGCCAGTGATGCTTATTGCGGGCGTGGCGGCTTATCGGGCTTGGCTGGCTGAGGG
>JANMFP010000445.1:0-10379 GCA_031378135.1 Variovorax sp.
GCCATCGTCTTTCATGATCTCGCAAATCACCGCAGCGGGCATGCAGCCGGCCATGGCGGCGAGATCGCAGCCTGCCTCGGTGTGGCCAGCGCGAATCAGCACGCCGCCATCCTGCGCTTGCAATGGGAACACATGGCCGGGCTGCACAAGATTGATCGGCTTCGCTGTGCGCGAGACGGCAGTGCGAATCGTGTGCGCGCGGTCGGCAGCCGAGATGCCCGTCGTCACGCCCTCAGCTGCTTCAATCGACACGGTGAATGCCGTGCTCATCTTGGTGCCATTTTTCACGGCCATCGGAGGCAAGCCAAGGTATTCGCAGCGCTCTTTGGTGAGCGTCAGGCAGATCAAGCCGCGGCCGTATTTGGCCATGAAGTTGATCGACTCGGGCGTGGCAAATTCAGCGGCCATCAGCAAATCGCCTTCATTCTCGCGATCTTCATCATCACTCACGATCACGATGCGGCCTGCGCGCAGTTGGGCGACGATGTCTTCCACTGGCGAGATGCCAACGGGTTTTGCGGGCGCTACGTTGGTAGATGAGGAAGCGGTATTCATGATGTATTGAAGTATTAATTTGATAGCAATGTGCGTAGATTCTATGCCGGCGTGATGCCGTTTTTGCTTAAATTCTCGATGCTGAGCATGCGCTCAACATACCGCGCCACGGTATCAATTTCGAGGTTGACCGGGCTGCCGGCTTTGAGCGTGCCGAGCGCGGTGTTTTGCACCGTGTGCGGGATGAGATTGATGCTGATCTCGCAGCCTTGCAAGGATTCATTGGCAGCCATGGCCAGCAAGTCCTTCACGGAATTCACGGTGAGGCTCACGCCATTGACGGTGATCGAACCTTTGTAGGCGAGGTATTTGGCAAGCTCTTTCGGCGCTTGCACGCGCAGCTCCCAGCTCTCGCCAATTTGCGCAAAGTAGCTCACATGCCCCACACCATCTACATGGCCGCTCACAATGTGGCCACCCAAGCGATCATTCGCGCGAAGGGCTTTCTCTAAATTGATGGTTGCTTCACCATCTAGCCCGGCGGTTTTGGAGAGGGATTCTTGCGAGATATCGATGGTGAATTGCTGCGCTGTTAAATCGAGCGTTGTCACTGTCATGCAAGCGCCGTTGAGCGCAATGCTGTCGCCCAAGCCGACATCCGATAAATAGCCCTCTGGCGGCGCAATGGTTAAGCGCTTGCCATAACTTAAAGAGCTGCCGAGGGCTTGGGTAGCGACGATGCGCCCCACGCCGGTGATGATTCCGGTAAACATGTTTGTATTTTCGCAGGGTTTGTGATGGGCTGCGAGGGTTGTGGGCTCTATTGAGAGCTAGATGCTCAAAAACCGCTTAAAACTTGCCTAGAAGTTATCTCTTCCGCGAACTCGCGCAACGATGCGTAAATCCTTGTCTGTACCGTCGCCCACTAAGTCAGCCGATTTAAATTCCAATTGCTGGGTCGGGGGCAGATCAGCCAAAGCGGGCAGGGCAGGCAAATGCGCCAAACCCATGCCTTGGCCGAGCAACTTCGGCGCGAGATACACCACAAATTCATCCACCAAGCCCGCCTTCACAAGCGAGCCATTGAGCTTTAAACCAGCTTCAACATGAAGCTCATTGATTTCCTGATTGACGGCCAAATCGCGCATCATCGCAGCCAGATCGACCTTGCCAGAAGCGTGCGCAGTTTCAGCATCAGGCATGTAAATCAACTTCGCGCCCAGCGCCTCCAAAGCCTTCATTTTTAAATCGTTTTGGCTGGAATGGTAGATAAACACTGTGCGAGGCGCTATCAAATCAATCGTTTCTTGCGCGTATGCTTTGCTCGCCTGCCCACGCTGCCCAATCGTTTGCAGCAGCTTCGCATTGAGCGGCATATCTAACTTGCTATCCACCACCACCAAATGCGGCTGGCGAGGCGCAGCAATCTTGCCTTCTGGCGTGCCCAGCAGCACACGCACGTTCAGCTGCGGATCATCCGCAAGCACCGTGCCAATCCCCGTGAGCACCGCACAAGAACGCGCCCGAAAAGCTTGGCCATCATCTCGCGCAGCAGGTGATGTGATCCACTGGCTTTGCCCATTCTCAAGCGCCGTCACTCCATCCAGCGAAGCAGCTACCTTCATCCGCACCCAAGGCGTTTTACGCAGCATGCGGCTAAAAAATCCAATGTTGAGCTCGCGCGAAGCAATTCGCTCAGGATGATCAGGTGCCAATACCTCAACTTCAATCCCCGCATCCCGAAGCTGCTGCACGCCTTTGCCTGCCACCAACGGATTAGGATCCAAAATCGCCACAACGACTTTGGCAACCCCGGCTGCAATCAAAGCAGAAGTGCAAGGCGGGGTTCGCCCGTGGTGTGCGCAGGGTTCTAGGCTCACATGAACAGTTGCTCCGCGAATATCTAAGCCCTGCTCAGCAGCAGCACGCATCGCCATGATCTCAGCGTGAGCACCGCCACGAGGTTGAGTAGCTCCAAACACTGGGGCTTGACTGCCTTGCACAATCACGCAGCCGACACGAGGATTTGGCGATGTAGTGTGAAGCGTTTGACTCGCTTGAATCAGTGCGGCACGCATTTGCAGAACAAAAGGCTGAAAAACATAGCCAAGCTTTAGTTTGTTATTTCCAGCATCGCTTGACAATGGCGGCGTCTAAGCCAGTTAGTTTCGAATCATAGCCCTTGATGGAAGCTTGATTAAGAACAAGTACACGACACACGGTATCGTCTTGGCCGCCAATTGGGGTTGCTTGTATGGTGTAGGTGCGAGCCAGAGGTTGGCCAGCAACGAATGCAAGCGTGTAAGAACCGCTCACATTTGACAAGCACGCCGGTGCAGGCAAGCCAGCGGTCGCGTTGTAGACCAAATCCGTGGTGTAACGCCGCTCCATTTGCTGAGCCATTTCAAGCAAGCACGCTGCAGCCGCGCCGCGCCGGGAGGTTTTTACATATTCGGAATAATTGGGAATGGCTATGGAGGCCAAAATCGCGATGATGCCCACCACGATCATCAGCTCGATGAGCGTGAAGCCACGTGCTTTGTGAAGTCTAGTTTTCATGCTTAATCTCTGATAATTTCACGCCATGAAATGCGGCCTCGAACACTCGCAACGGCGCAGCCGTCGTTGAGGCCCGAGCTAGCTATCAATGAACCATCGGCTTGCGCTTCACTGGAGTTGATATTGGCTGAGCTGTCTTTCAGACAGGTGGGTTTGCCTTGGGTTCCTGGCCCAACAACCTTGTCCTGGTAATCTTGAATATCTCTTCGGCAGTTGCCTGTGCATTCTGGATTGCAACCGACCGTGCAAGTCGGGTCAAAGTCTCTGATCAGTGCATCTTGCAGGCTAGAAGTAATGTTGCGATCTGTGACTTGGTTACCAGTAAACACCGCTTGCGTTGCGATGCCTTTGAATTTCAGTGAAGAAGCAGTGCCTCGGTCTTTAAAAATACCGTTTCCATTGGCATCGTTATCAACAGCCGCTCCAGTGAATGGATTGACTGCATTCAGGTATGAAAATCCGCCAGGCGTACACACATCATCCGTCACGGGATGGCTAGAAGTAAAGAGCAAGACCGGGCGATTAACCGGCGCAATCTTTGCCTCCGTAAACACGCGCTCTCCATTGACAGGGTTGTTCAAATCAATGTACCAACCACGCAGGCCGGCCGTGTCGTTGGCAGCCGAACTGCTGATATAACGCACCACTTGGCCGCCGATCAAGCCGTAACTCGTGATTGAGCGCTGCCGTAAATTGCTTCGGGTCACTGGAGATGTGGCGCTGATTTCGCTGGCTTTGTTTTCGACCAAGCCATACATGGATTGCACAGCTACATTTGAGTTGTCTCCAGATTGGAAATAGGAGCCCGTGCCTACAAACAAGAACAAGTTGTTGATATTGGCATCAGTGCCATAGCTGTTGTATTCGGCGGACATAGGCGCTGTGATGGGCTGTGGGTTGCCGCTCGCATCCACTGCGGTGAAGAAAGGCTTGTTGCCTGTGTAAGCGAGTTTCCAGTTGTTTGGATCAAAGTCGCTCACATCAAATTTCCATACGTTACCCTTTAAATCGCCAGCATAAATGAAGTCTGCTGTGCCATTTCCATCCGTATCGTAGGCAACAGGGCCAGATAATCCATTGTCTCCACCCAGATTGGTAGAAATTTTCTGCACTTTAAACAGTGAGCCATCGCGGTTGATCAAAAAGACATAGAGAACAGCTTTTTGGTCTGTGCTGTTGTAGCCATTACCAACAACGATACCCATCATGTTGTTGTTGAATTTCATCATGACGGGGGTGCTGAGCATGAAGCCCAGATCCTTGTCGGCTGCTGCTGCGGTACTTGCTATTGGAGTGTATTCCCAGAGGAGCTTAGGCAGGAAAGTGGTGGCCGTCGTGCTGCTGATGCTTGGATCAATTGAAAAAAGACCCTTGCCGCCGCGCCCCAAAAGCGAATAGACATAGCTTTTACGGTCTGTCAGCGCAAAGCGGCCTGAGCGCATCGTGAAGCCGTCTACAAAATACTCATGGTTATTTTCATAGGCGACGTTACTGGGATTTTTCAACCGAGGAATCATCTGCCTAGGAATGAAAGAAAATTTTTCTACGCCTGTCGTGCCGTTAAAAGCATGCAGCTTGCCATCATTGGCGCCAACGAAAAGCGTGTCGGAGATGGGATCGTAAGCTGGCGCCGAATGAATAATGTCACCTAAAAGGCTGGTGCGAGCGCGTAGAGTGCCACCGTTGATGACTTCCTTGGCTTGATTGCCACGAATATATTCCAACACATCGTTGCTGCCGAGGCTAGTTTGGTCAGCAGCAGGCAAGCTGCCGAAGGCTGTGGTGCGCAAATTACTCACCAAGCCATCGCTGTTGTGCAAGAAAATTTGGCGATTTGTCCAAACTGGCAACTTCTCGCTGGCGCGCCAGCTTGAGCTCGTTGACACACCTGCAATCGTTACCGGATAAGCTTCGAGCTCGCCGACCCATTTGCTGGAAGTGTAGCTGGCGCGATAAGCGAACGAGTTGGAATCTATACCCGTCGAGTTATTCACAGCCAAACTGCTGGAGCTGCTGTTATTTTCAATGATCTTGTTTAAAGCATCCCTCAAAGAGGTCTTGAGTTTTGTGGGGTTTTGCACGAAAAAATAGGTGTCTGGCTGGCCATCGCCATCAGCATCCCATTCTTTTTCTTGCTCTGGTATGGAGTTTTGCGTGATTTCCCTGAACCCCCCCCACTTTGCTGCGTACCACATCGGGTCTTTCAGGAAAGTAGCCGCAGGTGTGGTGCTAGGCGAGAAAGTAAATTGGTTGATGGATGCTGTTGCGGTGGCATTAGCTGGGGCAGCAACCGCGTTAGTTCCGCCCAAGAATGGCAACCTCAGGCAATCAGTTTTATTTGCTGCGATGTAGTCAGCGGTATTGGTGGTGTTGCCGATATCGCAGTAGCCAGGTGTGCGGCCAGGTGGCACATTTAAATAGAACGGCAGATTTTGGTCGCTCTCGTCCTGTGTAACGAGATAAATACCGTCTTGTGTGCTTCCCGAAAGGATGTAGCCTATGCGGTGTTTAACCGAGCCACCCTCGTAGATCACTCTCACGCTAACGTCTAAAGTGCTGTCAGCTTTTGCCCGGATCGTGTAGACGGCGATAGCGTCCATGTCATGGTCGTTACCTTGCTCAACGTCTTCAAAATTGACACGGAATATCGCTTCGTAGCGGCCACCGTTGATTGCAGCATTTGTGTCCGCAGGGCCAGAGTTAGCAATACTGTCAACGTAAAAGTCAACAATTTGGTTGGTAGGCTGGAAGGCGTTCTTGGCGTTACTTATGCTGAAAGCGCCCCCTACAGATTTAGCAAAAGGCAACATGGTGATCACCTTGCCATTTGGCAGTCTGGCCTCAATTCTTGGCAAAGGCGAAGCCAGCGCAATGAAATAGCTGTCTATCGTCTGATCTCCAGCTAAGTTGCTATTGAGATCGTTGACTTTCGCAAAGTGTGAAACCGATGCTGAATAGTAGCTGCCTTGCTTGGTGGGCTCTTCAGGTGCGAGGCCGCGTATGTTGGCCAGTGATGTCACTGCTTTTGGGCTCGGGGTGCCATCTGTAACGGCGCCAGATTGTCCGATAAATTTGTTGCCAGAAATAGAGGGCTCATTTGCAGAAATGAAGCCTGCAACTGTAGAAACATTGAGATTGCCAGTCGTGCCGTTGCGAATGTGTCGGCCAGATAGATCCGTCGTAGTTCCTGTGCCAAACGCTGGATTGACACCGGGCAACTGATTGGAGTCGAAGGAGATGTTGGTGTCTGAGATGCCAAGAAGGGTGGCACGTGAGCAAATAGGAGCTTGCGCAGTGCTGGTTTTGGTGCCTTCTTTGTAGGGATGATCCCACGTGGGCTTGCTTAAGCCCATCACGTCATCGAGCGTTGTGCCTCTAGACGTGAACGCACCAGTTGCTACACCTTTGTTAGCGATGTACCTTACAGCTTCATAGATGAGCTCGCCAAATGGATTTCCCCAGTCTGGAAATTCACCTTCGTTTAAAGACCGGTCACCAACAACTCCACCTTGATAAAGTTGCGATGAGTTACCGCGGTTAAATCCCAAAATACGAAATGCATTTAAATTGTCGACAATGCCGCCCGTGCCTGAGATAAAAGTGCCATCTGTGGATGCGCGCACCTCGGTCGTGAAGGAGCGCATCACGGTGCGCAAGCGCCCGCCAGACACATGGTTGTCGTAGCTTCCGGTCATGAGCCCAAAGGAGGCAGCATCCGTTTCGCCAAAATCATGCAACAAGCCTACGGGTTTGTAGTTGCCGTTTTTGTAAAGCTTACAGCCGGCGTTGAAAGCAGTGGTGCAAACCTCAACGCGCACAGTGCGATCAACTAAGGTACCACCATTTGTATTTCCTGATGCTAAAACTGGACGCTCAGTGGATGCCCATTCCCAAACGCGATTTCTTGTGTTCGAAAGCGTCGTAAGAAGGGGAGGCAAACCGCTGCAGTTAGACAGAGTTGCGCAATTCGTCGTAGCATTACGGGTCGTGTTTCCGAACAAATGTTGCCGGTCGGTACTCGGATCTGAAAGCGGTGTGTAGCTGTTGATCAGATAACCATTGATTTGAAGTGCAGTCTGCGTACTTGTCGCGCCTCTGTATTCTTTCGCCCAAGAATGTGCATCTTGTGGAATGTAGGCGCGACGCAAAATAGTTTGGGTGCTGGTATCTACCTCGCGCAAACCACCATAAAGCACAACACGTAGCGCGTCAATACGGCTTGTGGTCACGTAATTGAGCCAGTTGCCGGACCATTTGGTGCCATCGCATGTGCGAAGTGGGCCAGAGGCTGTGGCAGCGGGTGTGAACAAGCCGGCGTTGTCGCTTTTGTTGTCGTGGCTGTAGCACAAATTGGAGTCAAACATGCCGAGGTAGGTGATGCTAGGCTTGAAACGAATGTCTAAGGTGCCATCACCATCAATGTCGCTGGAATCGTTGTAGGCCTCGTAAAACATACGGTGATCACGGCCGAGCGCCATCATGATCATTGGCTTAGCGGGCGTTTGTACGTTAAGCGGTGCATTAGGAATGCTCACTGCATAGGAGCTCAACGCAACAACTAGGGAGGCGGCTAGCAGTGCTGGTTTGGCAAGCTGAGTTGCTAAATTAAACAGTTTTTTCATGGGGGCTCCCATTAAGGTGTGAATGTGGCGTAAATGCTTTGCAGCAAGACTCTTGAGCGCTCATCACCACGCTCAGCACGTGCAGTGATGCGGTATCGCAAGCAATTGGTGGAAGGCGTAATGGTGTTGATGTCGCAAGGGAAGGTGTTGCCCAAGTATTCAACAAGGTAATCGGGGGTGATTTTTGCGGTGCCAGTGCCTACCTCGCTGGCACTCGTCCAGTCAGTAAACATGGTGTCATTCCAGCGCTGCACAGATGCAGTGACGGTGCCACACACTTTGAGCGTGCCAAAGGTTTGGCACACTCCTGTAGCGGGCCGCGGGGGGCCAGCGGCGTCAATCCTGGCTTCAATTTCTCGCAGCGTAGATTCAGCAGCTTGAAATGAAACAGCTCTGTCGAATGCATAACCCACCATGCGTTCTTGGGTTGAAGTCAATCGAATGCCAGCAATCCCAATCAGTGTCATGAGCACGAGCATGATGAGGCTGATGATCAGAACGACACCTTGCTGTGTTTTTTGTACAGCTAAGTTGCCTTTGTGCCTGGTAACCAAGCTTTCGTCTAAGTGCAAGATACGCATCATTGCCTCACCTCTCTGTTACGTAGGCTGATGACGGCAATGGTTTGACGCGTCAAAGGCTGGCCGTCAACACCTAATGTGCTGTCTGTGAGATCCAGCGTGAGCCTAACGGCGACAACTTGTCTGAGATTGTTTAAACTCCATCCGAAATTTGCCGCGGTGAAATAGTTAGCGGCGCTCCCGCTTTCGTTTTCCCATTGGGTGGGCTCTGTGAATGTGTCTGGCGCAGGTGATACGCCGGGAACGCGTGTTCTCACCAGGTACTCAACCCTCATTCCCGCCACATTGGGCACTATTTCTTGCCTGATGACCGTGGCATTTTTAGAGCCTCCACTTGGGCCGGCAGTGCCTAGAGTGAGGCGATACAGGGAAAAGCCAGTGCCGCTTGGGCTAACACCGACATACCAAAACGCAGAATCAAGCTTAGTGACTAAGGCATCGGTTTGGAATTGTTTGTTGGTTACTTTAGTTGCGCAATCGAAATCTTTTCTCCAGCCCAATGCAGTAGCGCAGTTACTGCTCGGAGGGGGGGTGCTCCACTGGATATTTTTGGCACCAGAAGTGACGGAAACCTCAAAAATAGCCGCAGAAAAGCTGTCGCAGACCAAGGCGACATCACCACCCTTGCTATCAAAATTTGCGTTGCTGCTTAAAGTGAGTTGGTTAATACCCGTATCGTGCGCTTCAACAGGGCGAAGAAAATTATCAATCATGGATGCACGCAAAATAGACACTGCATCTGTACCCGCGCGCCTCTCGCCAATTGCCGTGCCAAAAGGAGCCAACGTAGCCGCGTTGGAACGGTCGTAGGCGATGAAGGTGCCGCTGTTCCAATCAGCCCACCACGGCGTTACGGCGAGGGTAGGCGTACGGATGACGCTGAGCACTGTGCGCACGCCGCAAGGCGTTGTGCCGGCTTCTCGTACTTCGCGGCTGAGCTGCTCAAAGGAAAAGCGTGCATTCTCTTGAATGCGCGCTAGACCTTCGGTTGATTTGAAGTTTTCCTGGTTGGAGACAAAGATACTGATCACGCCGCCCATAAGGAAAAGCCCCAAGGCTAATGCAACAAGCAATTCAACAAGACTTAAGCCTCGCTGTTGCTTATGGCCATTGAATTCAGATGAGAGTTGGGAGGAGAGCTTCATAACGATCTAAATTCTTGCCTGAACCGTGACTTTTTGATCAGCCAAACCGCCGGCTCTGCTGTCATCCCATTCAATAATGACCGTGCATAGCAAACTGGCGCCATCGCAGTCGATCGTGCCAAAAACAGGTGAATCGCCTGTGCCACCCAAATTTCTCTCTGCAGCATTGAGCCAGTCGATGATGTTGTTGTCCGCAAGAGTAGAGCCAGTCACACCGCCCGCCTTGACTTTAGTCTTGTTGTAATTGCCAGCTGCCACAGAAACGCGATCAATACGCATCGCGTCTAGGATGTTGTAGGCCAACATGGTGGCTTGTGACCTTTGCATACTGCTCTGATTGCCCTGCAAGGCTCTGGTCTGCAACGCGGCCATGCCTAAAAGGCCGAAACTCAGAATCAGTACAGCAACGAGGATTTCAATCATCGTTGCGCCTCGTTGCTTAGCCAAAGACGAAGCTTGTGCAGAATTGCATAGTTTGATGCCGCGATTAAATGTCAATTGAAAAAGCTTCATGATGTGAGTTTATTCAGTTAAACACCGGGCTTGGGGCAAGCCACTCCCGAAGAGCTTGATGATGTCTGGCTCGATACATCAGGTAGTAGCGTTCATTGGGATCGTTTAGATGCGGATTTTAACATTGCGGGACTAGTTGTAGGTATTTTCGGCACGAAGGCTTGGATGTCACAGTTAGGACGTAAAGGCGGACAGACCACTTCTCCTGCTAAAGCCGAGTCATCTCGTAATAATGGGAAAAAAGGTGGTCGTCCCAAAAAAATATTACAAGCCAGCCTATAAAATTATCTCGCTAATTCTTTGGCTAATTACTATTTCGAGATAATCCAGTTACGGCGAAAAAACTTGGCTAGATCTGACTCATCGATCGCTAAACAGATCGGGCGACCATGAGGGCAAGTATGAGGATTGCGGGTTTGCTGCCATTGTGAAAGTAAATCGCGAATAGTAATTAAATCTAATTT
>JANMFP010000512.1:0-7740 GCA_031378135.1 Variovorax sp.
GGTTGTTTATTATTTTCGTCTTGTACACGGCTGTATCTAACGCTTCAGCCAATAAGCTGGGGCCGATCAAGCAAGGATTAGCCCGTTTAAAGTTGTTCATCGTTTTCGGTTGGTTGATTTATCCCTTGGGCTTCTTGATCACCTTACTCTCAAACTCTCCAGATGTGCGTGTTGCCCGCGAGTTGATTTACAACTTTGCTGATCTTTTTAACAAAGTCGGCTTTGGTATGGTTGCGATTTACGCGATTCGCCAAATGGTGCGCGAAACAAAAATCCGCGAGGCGATGCAGCAGCTTTAAGCGACAGGGCTTGGGTGGGCCGAATTCTTTGCAGATTTTGAGCAAAGAATTTGGCCACTTTAATTCTGCTTTTTTGTTCAGAAACAGCGCATCAAAACGGTGCGTTGCATTATCTGTTGATACAATATCGGTTCATGATTAGTCTGGACCTGCGGGATCACTGAAATCATGACAGGCGAAAAATTCTCGGATTTTTCATTTACCAGTCATGCATTTTCAGGAGACACACGCATGATGCTCACTTTTTCACACACCAGCCTATCAAGAAAGCTTGCAACGGGCTCAATAGCTCTGCTTTCATTGTTTGCTACCACTCATGCCACTGCTGCTGGCGCAGTTCTTAAGCCCAACGATTTCGTCGGCATATCGTTTTGGCTCATCACGATGGCTTTGATGGCCTCGACTGTGTTTTTCTTCCTCGAGAGAGACAGAGTGTCTGCGAAATGGAAAACATCGCTGACAGTTTCAGGCTTAGTCACTCTCGTGGCTGCGGTGCACTATATGTACATGCGCGAGGTTTGGGTCAATACTGGCACATCGCCGACAGTCTTTCGATACATCGATTGGTTGATCACAGTGCCATTGCTGATGATTGAGTTTTATCTCATTTTGTCTGCGATCACAAAAGTACCAGCCGGCGTATTTTGGAGGCTCATGATTGGCACTTTCGTGATGCTGATTGGCGGTTATTTAGGAGAAGCCGGATACATGCCTGTTTGGCCTGCCTTCATCATTGGAATGATTGGGTGGGCAGCTATTCTGTATGAAATCTTTTTCGGCGAAGCCGGAAAAATCAATGCCCAGAGTGCGCCACCTGCCGTGCAAGCAGCATTCAGTTTGATGCGTTGGATTGTGACCATCGGCTGGGCCATTTATCCAATCGGATATTTCTTCGGATACCTTACTGGCAGCGGTCCAGAAGCTAGTGCCAATGCTCTGAATTTGATCTACAACTTGGCAGACGTGCTGAACAAGATTGCATTTGGATTAATTATCTGGAGTGTCGCTGTGAGCGAGACCGAAGCAAACGCTAAAAAGTAACGCCTTTGGCTAATAATGAGCACTCTGAGAATAATTCTCAGAGTGCTTTTTTGTGTGCAATAAGGCGGGTCGATGATTGTAGTTTTGTGAAGCTTGGATGCGTCTTGTACGCGAAGGAATGAATGAATGAAGGCCGTTGTTATTGGTGCTGGTTTTGGTGGCTTAGCTGCTGCCTTGCGTACCGCTGCCAGAGGTCATCAAGTTACCGTTGTAGACCGTTTGCCGGGTCCGGGCGGAAGAGGGCGCGAGTTCGTATCGGATTTGCATGGCCAAACTTTCAAATACGATGCGGGTCCTACGGTGTTGACAGCGCCTATTTTGTTTGAAGAGCTTTTTGCGTTGTTTGGTGAACGGTTGGCAGACCACATTGAGCTATTGGCTGTGAAGCCGTGGTATCAAATGCGTTTTGCCGATGGCACGCGCCTGGATTATGGTGGCAGCACCGAACAAATCCAATCTGAAATTGCCAAATTCAGCGCAAGAGACGCGGAAAATTACCCTGCATTTTTAGAACATTCTCGCAAGTTATTTGAGAAAGGCTATGTCGAGCTCGGCGCGCAGCCCTTTCTCAACTGGCGATCCATGCTCAGTGTCATGCCGGCCATGATGCGCCTGCGTGCTGACCGTTCGGTGTACCAGTTGACAGCACGATATTTTTCCGACGAGCGCATACGACGTGCTTTCAGCATACAGCCCTTGCTGGTGGGAGGCAATCCGTTTGATACAACGAGTATTTACAGCCTCATTCATTATCTTGAGCGCAAATGGGGCATTTGGTTTCCACGCGGTGGCATGGCCTCGCTGGTCAAGGCTTTGGTAACTTTGGGCGAGCGTCATGGCGTAGCGTTCGAGTGGAATGCGCAGGCGCAGCGCATCGAGGCGCAGCCGGGCCGTGTGCAAGCTGTGCTGTTGAAAGATGGTAGGCGCTTCGAATGCGATGCGTTGATTTGTAATGCCGATCCAGGGCATGTGATGACTCACCTGCTGCCTGAGCCTTGGCGCCAAATCAAGCAGGTGCAAAAGAAAAAGTATTCCATGGGTTTGTTTGTTTGGTATTTCAGTACCAATATTGTTTTTAGTGATGTACCGCATCACACGATTTTGTTTGGCCAGACTTATCGCGAAGTGTTGCGTAAAATATTTGACACCTTGGAATTGCCAGAAGATTTGAGCATTTATCTGCACAGGCCAGGCGCGACAGATGCTAGCTATGCACCGGCTGGGCAAGATAGCTTTTATGCGCTGGTGCCGGTGCCAAATCTAAGCGCAGAGATTGATTGGCCTAGCGTGCAAGAGCGCTTTAAGCTCGCACTCATGAAAGCATTGGAAGATCGCATCCTGCCAGGATTGTCGGGTTGCCTCGTGAACGATTTTTTTCTGACGCCGCAGTACTTCCATGATGAATTACTCGCGCCTCTTGGCAGTGGCTTTTCGATCACGCCTAATTTAATGCAATCGGCTGGCTTTCGCTATCCAAATCGCTCGGCGCAGCTCAGCAACTTGTATTTTGTCGGTGCGGGCACGCACCCAGGCGCTGGCGTACCGGGCGTGGTGACTTCAGCCAAGGTGGTGGAGCGCTTGATGTTTGGTTCGGTGGCTTCGCGATGGGAAGCGGCATGAGAGATTTCAGTGCAGATCCGCAAGCCATCATGGATGCGCACGCAAAATCGTTTTCCTGGGCCGCGCGGTTTCTGTCGGGTCGTGCGCGCTCGCAAGCTGCGCAGTTGTATGCTTTTGCACGCCTCATGGATGATCTGATTGATGAGCCAGCACTCGGCCCAATCGATCAACGTTTGGCTCATTTTGAGCTCAATGGCCGTCAAGTACTTGGTGTGGTTAGAGACACAAGCGCCAGTTATCAGGTGGGTGTCATGCTTCAGTCACTGGGAATTGACCAGCGCGTCGTGCGCAACTTCCTTGATGCATTGAAGGCCGATGCGCAAACGAGGCATTTACAAAGCTTGCCCGAAGTGTTGATTTTTGCCTACGGTGTGGCCGGGACAGTGGGGCAAATGATGCGAGCGATTCTTGGTGCGAGTCCTGCGGCCGATGCGCATGCGGTGACGCTTGGTATGGCGATGCAACTCACCAATATCGCGCGCGATGTGCTCGAAGATGCGCGCCAAGGCCGCTGCTATTTGCCCGCTCAGTGGCTGCCTGTAGATTGGCAACTTGCGAAAATGCTGCAAGGTTGCGCGGAGACTCGTGCGCAGGCCTTCGTTGCCATACAGCGATTGTTGGCGCAGGCAGAGACGCTGTATGCCTTGGCCGAGCAAGGCTTCGATACGATTCCGATGCCAAATCGCCGAGCAGTGAAGATCGCGGCGGTACTGTATCGAGGAATAGGGCAGAAGATCGTTGATATGCCAGCTGCTGCGTATTGGGATCAGCGCGTGCAGTTGAGTGCTGGTAAGAAACTCGCTGGCGTAGTGCAGGTCTTTCTCGGCGTGCACAACAAACCCGTTTCTTTTGGCGCTAATCCTTTGCATGAGTACAGCAGCGATTTGCAAGCCATTCCAGGTTTTCCCCAGGCGCTGGCGTGAAGGCAAGGCAAGACTGGGATATTGTGATTGCCGGCGCTGGCCTTGCAGGCTTGTCCTTGGCTGCAGAGTTGGCGGAGCAGAAATTCTCGCATCTGCAGGTGCTGTTGGTGGAGCCTCGCAAACAATACTTAAGAGATCGTACTTGGAGCTACTGGGCGCTACCGAAAGCGCTGCCATCGCGTTGGCAGAGTTTGCCTGCTGCTTACTGGCCGAGCTGGAAAGTCAGCATGCCTGAGCAAAGCGTCACTTCAAAACAAGTCGTGCAGTACGCTAGTGTGCGAGCTGATCATTTCTACGACGAGGCTCTCCAGATGATTGCGAAGGCTACCAATATTCATTGGCTGCACGAGACGTCGATCACAGGGGCAGCACCGCGTGCTCAAGGCATCGAACTCGCGACAAGCGCGGGGCAGCAGTTCAGCAGCAAGTTGTTTTTTGACTCCAGGCCGCCTGCGCCTATCTCACCCAATGGCTGGGTGCAGCATTTCCAAGGCTGGGAGGTGGAGACCAGTAGCCCTTCTTTCGAGCCTGCATGCTTGGATTTGATGGCTTTTGAGCCAAGCAAACAAGGGCTGCACTTTTTATATTGTTTGCCCTACAGCAGCACACGAGCGCTGGTTGAAAGTACTTGGATTTCGCGCGGCATGGCGCCTACCGACTACGAAGCGCAGCTGCGCCATGCCTTGCAACAACGCTGGGCCATCACAGATTTCTCTGTCGTTTTTCGAGAGCATGGCGCTTTGCCGCTGACGCCCAAGTTGCATGCCGCGCAGCCGGGATGGATACGCATTGGCAGAGCTGGCGGCATGCTGCGCGCGGCAACCGGGTATGCCTTTTGTGCGACTTTGCAGCAAACATCAAGCTTGGCTGCTTCACTCGACATGCATTTGAAGCATGGCGGCTTGCTGCACACTTGGCAAGCGCCAGCACATTCTCACCACGCATTGGATCAGTGGATGGATCAAGTTCTTTTTCGCGTGATCGAGCGAGATTGGCTGCAAGCGCCTCAGTATTTTTTATCCCTGTTTGATAAAGTGCCCGAATTGTCGTTGATCAGATTCCTTCAGGGGCAAGCCAATTGGCAAGATCGTTTGGCGGTCATGCGCGCATTACCTGCTTGGCCTTTCATGCGCGCTGCGGTAGGCTAGGCGATGCGTTTACCTTTCGATTGGCGTCTCTTGTGGTTACTGCCTGCTTTGCTGATGTTGGTCTGGCTAGAGCGCCAATGGCCTGTCATCGCTTGGGTCTGCATGATTGTGCTCACGCTATCCGTTGGATTCGCGCACGGGGCGATGGATATCTTTCTTCTGCGCAACACGCAAGGCAGGCTTAGCCTTGGCGACTGTCTGATCTACGCAGCTGCGGTCGTATGTCTGGCGGTGCTTCTTATGGCATGGCCGAGTGTTGCTTTGATTGTGCTGATTTTGCTGTCGATGTGGCATTTTGGCGAGCAGGCATATCATGAACATAGTCCTAAGCCAGAGGCGTGGTTGCTGCGTGGTGTGCAAGGCGGCAGTAATGTCATGCTGCCTGTTTTGCTCTCTCCGGATGCGTTGCTGCTTTGGGTCAAGAGTATCGCGGGCACAGACGCGTCCTGGGTGTGGCCAATATGGGTGGGCATGGCAGGGTTGTGGGCTGCTTTGCTGATGGTGGCTTGTGTTTTGATCAAGCCTTGGCGTGCAGATGCGATCAAGACATTGTGGATCGAACTGCTTGTGTTGATTCTGCTCAATCTTGTTCTTTCTCCGTTGCTTGCTTTTGCTCTTTTCTTCGGTGTCTATCACTCGGGTATGCACATCTGGCGCATGCGGCAAATGCAGCGACGCGAAGGAAAAATTTGGAAAGATGGGCATCTTGTACTGACGCTGACGGTCACTTTGCTGGCACTTGCTGTGCTGGCGTGGTGGATGTCGAATCAAGCATTTGCGCTGTCTGATGCGGGGCAGTGGCTGCGCGTACTCGTGGTGGCTCTTGCAGCGGTGACGCTGCCGCATTTGGTGCTAGTTACGCGCAGACGGCAGCGTCTTTTTGCATCGCCCTAAGCTTTGGTACGATGCGGCAACACACATCAGCGCAGATTCCAATGATCATCACCAGTTTGCTCGACACCGATCTTTATAAATTCACCATGATGCAAGTGGTGCTGCACCAGTTTCCGGGCGCGCAGGTGGAATACAAATTCAAATGCCGCAATGCGGGTGTGAATCTGGCGCAGCATGTAGAGGAGATTCAGGCGGAGATCAAGGCGTTGTGCAGCTTATCGTTCAGCGATGATGAGTTGAATTATTTGCGCGGCATGCGCTTCATCAAGAGCGATTTTGTGGATTTTTTAGGGCTCTTCAGGCTCAACGAAAAATACATCACGCTCACGCCGCAGCCCAATGGCGAGCTGGAGATCACAGTCAAAGGCCCGTGGCTGCACACGATTCTTTTTGAGATCCCGGTGCTGGCGATTGTGAATGAGGTTTACTTCAAAAATCATAGCGCTCCACGCAGCATTTCTGCCGGCAAAGAGCGACTTTTGCATAAAATATCGCTTTTGAAAGCTCCCGCGCTGAGCGAGCTCAAGATTGCAGACTACGGCACACGCCGGCGCTACTCAAGGGTATGGCATGAGCAGGTGTTGCAAACGCTTGCGAAAGAGCTTGGCACAACAGCCACCACAGGCCAATTCGCAGGCACCAGCAATGTCCATTACGCGCGCACGCTCGGCCTCACGCCGCTGGGCACGATGGCGCATGAATACCTGCAAGCCGCGCAAGCGCTTGGGCCGCGTCTGCGTGACAGCCAAATCTATGCCTTTGAGAGCTGGGCCAAAGAATATCGCGGCGATCTAGGTATCGCGCTTTCCGATGTCTACGGCATGAGCGCCTTCCTGCGCGATTTCGATATGTTTTTCTGCAAACTGTTTGATGGCGCGCGGCACGACAGCGGCGATCCATTCCAATGGGGCGAGCGCATGATTGAGCATTACCGAATCAACCGCGTTGATCCGCGCACCAAGACGCTGATCTTCTCTGACGGCTTGACCGTCCCGCGCACGATTGAGCTGTACCAGCGCTTCAAAGGCCGCTGCTTGCTGGCCTTCGGAATCGGTACGAATTTGACCAATGATCTGGGCGACCCGCCTGATCACGAGCCTTTGCAAATCGTGATGAAAATGACTCGCTGCAACGGCCAGCCGGTAGCGAAGATTTCAGATTCGCCGGGCAAAGGCATGTGCGACGATGAAAAATATTTGGCTTACCTGCGGCAGGTGTTTGAAATTCCAGCAGGCAGCAACTGATCGCCGAGCGCATATTTTTCTGAAATTTTCCTGACGCGAATGCCTTGGGTTTACCCGCGGTCACATCCGCTCACAAGCTTCTAAGCCGTTGATTTAATTGGTGATTCGCTAGCGGCATGCCCGGCCTGATGTTTATTCATTAGCCACCGGAGGCGAGCGTCCCTACAGTCGACATCGCGTACCAAATGGGTACGGATTTTTTGGAGACTGTGATGCAAAAACGCTCAACCCTACGTGTTTTGGCTTTGGCAACTTTGATGGCTATAACCGGCATGGCCGTTCAAGCGCAAACCACGATGAAGATCAGCATTTCCGTGGCGCAAAACTCGCACCAAGGCGTGGCGATTGATACCTTCGCGCGTGAAGTCGAGCGCCGCACCAATGGCCGCTACAAAATTCAAACTTTCTACTCAGGCGCACTGGGTGGCGAGCGCGAGAGCATTGAATCTGTGCAGCTTGGCACGCAAGAGCTGGCATTCAGCTCCACCGGCCCTGTGCCTAACTTTGTGCCAGAAGCACGCATGTTTGACATTCCATTCCTGTTCCGCGACAAAGCGCATGCCCGCGCTGT
>JANMFP010000554.1:0-2554 GCA_031378135.1 Variovorax sp.
CTTGCTAGGCGAGACCTCAGCCTTTCTTTTTGAATTTACAACGTATTGGAAAAAGCGTGATCGATCTCGTCACTTCTCAATTGATAGACCCTTTTCGCATTGGCCTGCTGATTGCCTTGGTCGTGACCATGCAGCGCACGGTGGCTGTGACAGGCCGCGTCATTCCCTTGATCTTGGGTATCGTGTTCGTCGCCGTGATGCTGCCCACGACGATGCCAAGCAGCTCAGTGGCTCTTAAAGATGCCATCCTCGCTGGGCTGATCTCGAATACGATTCTTTTGGCTGGTGTGCTTGCAGGCGCGTGGTTGATTGCGCGGTTGCGGCGTTGATTGCAAGTGTTTTGGGCAGGTGGCCGGCGTGTTTATTGCGTAGTGTGCTATCTAATTCATAGTGTTGTTCGTTTGGATGGGTCGGCCTCGGCTGCGCTTGGGCTGTCCCACTCCGCGACTGTCCCCCTTCGGGCTTCGCCCGAATTCCTCCTTTATGTCGCTGCGTGAGACAACCCAACCGCAGCCGAGGCCTGATAGCAAACTTGAGCGCTTCGCTCTCCGACGGTCGCTACTTCAAAGACAGTAGCGTGCCGAGATTGGAAAGTCGCACGCCAACCTACGGCCTGTGCTCGGCGTATGCGGCATGGCCGATTTGTTGGACGCAGGGTCAGGAAACGCGAAGCGTTTCCACCATCATTTAAGGCGACAAGTGTCGCCTAACTCCCGAGGGAGACCATGAGGCCATGCCGCATACGCCGAGCACAGGCCATGGAATGCCAACACAGGCCAAAAGAGTGCCAACAATTAAAGCGAAAACAAAAGCGGGGTGCTACCAAAAAAGTAGCACCCCGCATATATTATTCGCCGGCTAGAGGCCAAAACGAATCATAAAAGCATGAAAAAATCAGTCTCCGCGCACCACACCCTCACGGCGTGGATCTGCGCCGCCAAACCAGCCTGATCCGCCGCCAGAAGCAGGATTCAAATTAGCGCGGCCAATGGCTTGCAGGCCGCTGGTCATGGCTTGTTCGCGCACTTCGTGGCCACGCGATTTGAGGCTATCGACGGTGGATGCGGGGAAGCGTTTTTCTTCGAGCAGAGTCGGCGCGCCGCCAGCGCCAAAGTTAGGCAGGTTGATGGCTTGCTGCGCGTTCAGGCCCCAGTTGAGCATGCCGTAAGCCGTTTTGGCGGTGTAGTGAATGATGAGCGCGCCGCCGGGGCTGCCGCCTGTGAGCACGACTTTTCCGTCTGCTTTGTCGAAAACAATCGTCGGGCTCATCGAGCTGCGTGGGCGCTTGCCAGGTTGCACGCGGTTGGCTGTGGGCTTGCCAGCTGCGTCGTTGGGGTTGTAATTGAAGTCGGTCAACTCGTTATTGAGCAAGAAGCCACCGCCAGCAGTAGGATTGCTCGGGTTGACCATTTGGCGAGATCCAAAAGCGTCTTCAATCGTCGTCGTCATCGACAGTGCGTTGCCATAGCCATCGATGATGCTGATGTGGCTGGTGCCGTATTCGGGCTGATCAGCTGCTTTCCCGAAGGCGGATTTCACAGCGGCTGGCTCGCCGGCTTTGGCATCGCCCTTCATGCTTGTGGATTTGATGAGGCTGGCTCGCTGGGCCAGATAGGCGGCGCTAAGCATGGAATTCCAGTTGCCGCCCATCTTGCCGTCGGGTGCGGGCACGAAATCAGGGTCGCCGAGGTATTGCGCGCGGTCTGCAAAGGCCAGGCGCGCTGCTTCGGTGTAGAGATGCAGCCAACCCGGACCTGGCAGGCCATCGGGCTCAAGTGCAATGTTGCCCGCATTGGTTTGCGCGAGCGTGCCGAGAATTTGGCCCACAGCGATCATGCCGGATGATGGGGGCGGCATACCGCAGATCACGTAATCTTTGTTGGTTGAAGCTTTGTAATCCATACAAACCGGATCACGCTTTTTCGGCTGGTAGCCTGCCATGTCCGCCATGGTGAGCTTTCCAGGATTCTCTTTGTGGCCTTGAACCTTGTTCACAATGGCTTGCGCAATCGGGCCTTCGTGCATGGCTTTGCTGCCTTGCGTGGCAAGGGCTTTGAGCACATCGGCATAGGCTTGGTTGCGCACGTTAAAGCCCACGTCGCGGGCATCGCCATCGGCTTTGTAGAAATAGGCGGCGGCAGTGGGATCTTTCTTCAAATGCGCATCGGCTTTAACGAGTGTGTTCAGGCGCGGGCTGACTTGGAAGCCGCCTTCTGCCAAGGCAATCGCCGGTTCAAACAATTTTGCCCATGGCAATTTGCCGTGCTGCTTGTGCGCCATCTCCAGCATGCGCATGGTGCCTGGCACACCCACCGAGCGGCCGCCGACCACGCCTTCATAAAAGGCTAGTGGCTTGCCGTCTTTCATGAACAGGTTTTCATCCACGCCAGCAGGCGCCGTCTCGCGGCCATCGAAGGCTTCTGTTTTTTTGCCATCGTGGTGCAAGAGGAATGCGCCGCCTGCAATACCGCTCGATTGCGGCTCAACGAGGCCAAGCACGAGCTGCACGGCAATGGCGGCATCGACTGCGCTGCCGCCGGCACTCAGCACTTGG
>JANMFP010000571.1:0-2148 GCA_031378135.1 Variovorax sp.
CCGATTTTCAACCGCGATACCGGCGAGATGATTTATGGCCGCGTGCCTTCTGGCTCCGTCGTCATCAGCGGCAGCATGCCCAAGACGACGAAAGATGGCGTGGCTTACAACACCTATGCTGCCATCATCGTGAAAACGGTCGATGCCAAAACCCGCGCCGGCACCTCGCTCAATGATTTGTTGCGAGACTAACAACACCGCCTCGCCCCTTGCGACTTGCTGCATCAGGCGATTGCAGGCAAAATGTTCATGAATCTTTGTTTTTAGAAGCATTTTGAGCATCTAGCCGGCATAGAATATGAGCGAGATGCTATGTTAATAATAGCAATTACATGAACGATCAAAGATCTTTGAGGAGCACGCAATGGGCATGATGGAACGCATCTTGAAGCTGATGGCCGAGAAAAAAGCCTCGGATGTGTACCTGTCTGCCTTTGCGCCCGCCACCATCAAAATCAATGGCCAGAGCGTGCCGATCAACAGCCAGCCACTGCCAGCAGATGCTGTGAAAAGCTTGCTTGCTGAAGTGCTCCCGCCCTCGCGCATCGAGGAGCTAGAAGAAACACACGAGCTCAACATGGCGCATGCCATCGATGGCGTGGGCAATTTCCGAATTTCTGCCATGAAGCAGCGCGGCACATACGCCTGCGTGATCCGCTATATCGCAACCGATATTCCTCAGTTGGAAAGCCTGCATGTGCCCGCAGGCTTGGCCGATATGATCATGGAAAAGCGTGGCCTGATCCTCATGGTGGGCGCCACGGGCGCGGGCAAATCCACCACGCTCGCTGCGATGCTCGATTACCGCAACCAGAGAGCCAGCGGCCATATTCTCACGGTGGAAGATCCGGTTGAATTCATTTTCAGCAACAAGAAATCCATCGTGAATCAGCGCGAAGTCGGCTCTGACACGATGGCCATGCAGATCGCGCTGAAAAATGCCTTGCGCCAGGCGCCTGATGTGATTTTGATTGGCGAAATTCGTGATCGCGAAACCATGAGCGCCGCTATTGCCTATGCGCAATCTGGCCACTTGTGTTTGGCCACCATGCATGCAAACAACAGCTATCAAGCACTCAACCGCATCTTGAGCTTTTACCCCGTTGAAGTGCGCGCCACCATGCTGGGCGATTTGTCTTCTGCGCTCAAAGCCATCGTTTCGCAGCGCCTTTTGCGCACCGTACAAGGCACGCGCACACCAGCGGTGGAGATCATGTACAACACCAAGCTTGTGCAAGATCTGATCGAAAAAGGTGATTTCTCAGGCGTGAAAGAAGCCATGGAAAAATCCATGACCGATGGCTCACAAACCTTCGAGCAAGACATCGCTCGCTTAATTGTTGAAGGCACCGTGGAGCGCAAAGAAGGCATCAACTACTCTGACAGCCCCACCAACCTGATGTGGCGCTTGGCCAATGATTTTGCTGCTGCAAAGAAAGCTGCTGAAGAGCCCGATGAAGAAGAAGACAACGGCCCATCGTTCACAGAAATCACACTGGATGTGAAGAGCACGGTTTGAGCTTGCCCTGTTCAAGTTTAATTTCCAGCCGTTAAACTTGGGCAATGCATGATTCTCTCTCCACCCTGCGCCTTGCCGAACAACTGATTGCCTGCGAAAGCAACACACCGCATGATGCGGGTTGCATGGACATCATTACTGCACGACTCCAGCCTTTGGGCTTTGAATGTACCTTTATCGACAGCGGGCCAGAGACTTTTCGTGTGCGCAATCTGTGGGCGAAGAGAAGTGCATTTTTAGAGCAAAAAGAGCCATTAGCCGGCGTAAATGCTGCGCAAAATGCTACTAAAAATATAGCAAAAAAAGCCTTAGCAAAAACACTCGTCTTCGCTGGTCACACCGATGTTGTGCCCACTGGCCCACACGTTCAATGGAGCAGCCCGCCTTTCGTGCCCACGCACAAAGATGGCAAGCTATTTGGACGCGGCGCAAGCGATATGAAAACCTCTCTCGCTGCCATGGTTGTGGCCTGCGAAGAATTCGTAGCTAAGCATCCCGATGCGCCTCTGAATATCGCCTTTTTGCTCACGAGCGATGAAGAGGGCCCGGCACTGGATGGCACGGTGAAGGTTTGCCAATGGCTGACTGCTCGCGGCGAGAAGATCGACATGTGCATCGTAGGCGAGCCG
>JANMFP010000636.1:0-1720 GCA_031378135.1 Variovorax sp.
GTATTACTGGGCATGAGCATTCATACACTCATACCCAACAATACAGCCTTTTATCGATTGGCGTGTGATCTTTATTGTGTCAATCAGTCGAAGCGTCGCGCGGACCTTGCTTCAACGCCGACTTCAACCCCTAGCTTCAACGCCAAGCTTTAGCCCTTACCATCCGGCACGAACACATAGCCTACACCCCACACAGTTTGGATATAGCGCGGCTGCGCCACATCGTTTTCGATCATCTTGCGCAGGCGCGAGATTTGCACATCCAAGCTGCGATCAAACGGCTCAAACTCACGGCCTCGTGCAAGCTGCGCGAGCTTCTCGCGCGAGAGCGGCTGGCGCGGATGGCGCACGAGCGCTTTGAGCATCGCGAATTCGCCCGTGGTGAGCGCGATTTCTTCGCCGCTTTTCTTCAAAGTCCTTTGGCCAAGATCAAAGTCAAATGGGCCAAAATTCACATTCTCGCTCTCGGTAGATGGCGCGCCCGGCGCTTCTAAAGCAGGGCGGCGGCGCAGCACCGCATGCACGCGAGCGAGCAATTCGCGAGGATTGAAAGGCTTGCCCAAATAATCATCCGCGCCCACTTCCAGGCCGACGATGCGATCCACATCTTCGCCTTTGGCAGTCAGCATGATGATCGGTGTGCGATCGCCGGTGGCGCGTAGGCGGCGGCAAATCGAGAGGCCATCTTCGCCGGGCAACATGAGATCCAGCACGATCAGATTGATCGGCTCGCGAATCATCGCGCGCGTGAGCGCTTTGCCATCTTCGGCCACGATCACTTCAAAACCTTCTTGCGTGAGATAGCGGCGCAGCAAATCGCGGATGCGGGCATCGTCATCCACCACCATGATGCGGTCTGCAGTTTTAACGGCTTGGTTCATTCAAGACTCCTTGGATAAATGCAACAGACTCAGACGTTGAGTTGTAACATTTTCGGAATGTACACGCATTTTTCATAAAAAAGTCGTGAAAAAGTGCCGAAAAACCTGTTTTGTTACAGATATTGCGGGTTTTGTACAGATAAATGGCCATTTCAAAGACAATTTAACCCTGTTTAAGGAATGGCTGCGTTCAATGCCTATCAGGATGCAAGGGAGTGCACAGGGAGTGCACAGGGAGTGCAAAGGGCGAGCATAGGGTTCGCTCGTTTTAGACACTCCACCTTCCTTCAGTTAGGATGCTTATATGAACACTTTTTATTCTTCCGCTACTCGTCGCGCCAAGATCACTATTATTTCAATAGCATTCTGCGCAGGTTTGATGCCGGCTACCACCGCTTTTTCTCAAAATATTCGTATGGAAACACCGCAAAACGTCGTTTCGCTGCAATCGCAGGGCAGCTTAGAGGTGCAGCAAGATTTGCTCTCAATCAGCATGAACAGCACGAAAGAGGGCACGGATGCGGCCACGGTGCAAACCCAACTCAAAGCCGCGCTGGATGCGGCTCTGACCGAGGCGAAGAAGGTGGCGCAGAGCGGCCAGCTTGATGTGCGCACGGGCGCTTTCTCGCTGTATCCGCGCTATGGCCGCGATGGCAAGATCACGGGCTGGCAGGGCACGACGGAATTGGTGTTAGAAGGCCGCGATTTCGCCCGCATCAGCACGCTGGCTGGCAAGATCAACACGCTGACTTTGGGCAATGTGGGCTTTGGGCTTTCGCGCGAGGCACGTACTCGCGTGGAAGGCGAGGTGACAGCGCAGGCAATTGATCGCTTCAAAG
>JANMFP010000010.1:0-4109 GCA_031378135.1 Variovorax sp.
TTTATACAACAACACAAACTTTGTTGTATAGCTTTAGCAAGGCTCTCACAAAGATTCCAGCATACTTTTGACCAACGGAATCGTGATCGCACGTTTGGTGGCCAGCGAGTAGCCATCAAGCTGCTGCAAGAGTTGCATGAGAGAGTTGAGATCGCGGGAGAAGCGGGCGAGGATGAAATCCATCACGTCGTCACCTAAGAAAATGCCACGCGCATCGGCTTCACGGCGCAACACGGCTCGGCGCTCGGCCTCTGTGAGCACTTGCAGCGCAAACACATGCCCCCAGCCTAGGCGTGTGCGCAGATCGTCGCGTAGCTTCAAATCTGCGGGCGGCAAGCTGCCTGCAGCGAGCACCCAGCGCTGCTCGCTTTGTGCGTTGATGAAATAATTAAACGCCGCTTGCTGTTGAATGGCGCTGTAGTTTTGAACATCATCCATCATCACTGCTACCCAATGCGGATTAAATTCTGGCGGCTCATGCATGCTCGGATCGAGCCAGCCCACTTCGCCGCCTTGCGCGCGCAGCGCTTCGCTCACGGCTCTGAGCAAATACGATTTACCGCTTGCGCTCTCGCCCCACAGATAGGTGGGCACGGGTGAGCGCAGCTGACTCGATGGCGCAGAAAGTGGCCCATGGCCCACCCAAAGGCGCAGATGATCCAGCGCCGCTGCATTAGGGCCCGCCAAAAATGCATCTAAATTTGGCGCGGGCGTGATTGCAATGTCGAGCGCAATTTGCTGCATCACTTGGCCTTGTATAGATCAGAAGCCAAATACTGCACGCGCAGCCGGCGAATTGCCACCAGCAGCACCGCGCTCGCTGGCAGCGCAATCAGCACGCCTACAAAGCCAAACAATTGCCCGAACGCGAGCAGCGCAAAAATCACCGCCAGCGGATGCAAGCCAATGCGCTCGCCCACGAGGCGCGGCGTGAGAAACAAGCTCTCAATGAACTGCCCCGCGCCATACACCACGGCCACCATCACCACCGCCTTGAAAGAGGCAAACTCCAGCAGGCCAGCGAGCAGCGCCAGCACCAGCCCCACGCCAAAGCCCACATACGGCACAAAAATCGCAAGCCCCGTAAACACGCCAATCGGCAGCGCCAGATCGAGGCCAAAAAGCGCCAAGCCAATCGTATAAAACACAGAGAGCACCAGCATCACCAGCATTTGCCCACGCAGATATTGCCCGAGCACTTCATCGGCTTCATGCATGAAGCCGTCATACGCGGCGCGCATGCGGTGCGGCACGAGCTCGACCGCGCGTTTGACGAAATTTTCCCAATCCATCAACAAATAAAACAGCGCCACAGGAATCAAAATCGCATTGCCAATCAGCGTGAGCGCTACACTGCCGCCCACCTTGAGCGAAGCGAGCACAGCCGCCAAGCCATCTTCCACATTCGCATTCAGATACTTAAATACAAAAGCCTTCACGCTTTCCACATTCAATGAGATGTTGATACCAAAGCTTTTGAGCAACGGCATGGCCCACGCATTAAGCCGCTCAGCCAACAGCGGCAGTTGCTCGCGAAGCAGCGGAATTTCTTTGGCCAAAATCGGCACGATCAGCAGCGCAATCGCCAGCACGCTCACGATGAACAGCAGCTCCACCACAATCACCGCCAACACGCGCGGCAGCTTGCCGCCAAACCATCCGCGATCCAGTTTGTTGACCAACGGCGTGAGCGCATATGCCAACACGCTGGCCACGATAAATGGCGTGAGCACGGGCCCGAGCAGCCAGACCACCAAAAAAGTAGCCGCGGCGATAGCACCCCAAGCAGCGGCTGTCTTTTGTGTTTTGGTGAACTGCATACAGGCTTGAGAGTTGAAAACTTACAATCGGAGTGAACTAGCAAAGCAACAAGCTCAGCTTAGTCTCGATTTTACGAGTTTAAAGCTGGTTTTTACCTTGTTTTTACACCCTTTTCGCCACCTAGCCGGCGTATTTATTGCGCGAGCAGCTATCAAATCATGAGCAATTCAAATTCTCCTCTCTCCTACAAGGCTGCTGGCGTAGATATCGACGCAGGCGATGCACTGGTCGAGCGCATCAAGCCGCTTGCCAAGCGCACCATGCGCGAAGGCGTGTTGGGCGGCATTGGTGGCTTTGGGGCCTTGTTTGAAATTCCTAAGCGGTACAAAGAACCGGTGCTCGTGAGCGGCACAGACGGCGTGGGCACCAAGCTGCGCCTTGCCTTTGAATGGAGCATGCACGACACCGTGGGCATTGATCTGGTCGCCATGAGCGTCAACGACGTGCTCGTGCAAGGCGCAGAGCCCATGTTTTTCCTGGATTATTTTGCCTGCGGCAAGCTCGATGTAGACACTGCAGCGGCCGTGATCGGCGGCATCGCCAAAGGCTGCGAGCTAAGTGGCTGCGCGCTGATTGGCGGCGAGACGGCTGAGATGCCTGGCATGTACCCGGAAGGCGAATACGATTTGGCGGGCTTTTGTGTGGGCGCAGCAGAAAAATCCAAGCTCTTGCCGCGGCCTGATGTGAAAGCCGGCGATGTGATTCTCGGCCTCGCCTCCAGCGGCGTGCACAGCAATGGGTTTTCCCTCGTGCGAAAGTGTGTAGAACGAGCAGGCGACGCGATGCCCGCCATGCTGGATGGCATGCCTTACAAAGAAGCTTTGATGAAGCCGACGCGCCTGTATGTGAAGAACGTATTGGCAGCTCTCGCACAACACAACCTCAAAGCATTGGCACACATCACCGGCGGTGGCTTGATCGAAAACATCCCCCGTGTGTTGCCCGAAGGCGTATCCGCGCAACTCAAAAAAGGCAGCTGGCCGCAAACCGAGCTGTTCGCATGGCTGCAAAAAACGGCGGGCATTGATGATTCCGAGATGAACCGCACGTTCAATAACGGCATCGGCATGATCGTCGTTGTGGATGCATTGGATGCAGTGGCCGTGTCTGCCACTTTGTCGGGCTTAGGCGAGCAAGTGCACGTGATTGGGCAAATGGTGGCGCGCTCAGGTGATGCGGTCGTATTTGCTTGATGACTTAACGATTTTGAGATCGTTTTGAGCTTGTAGCCGGCGTACTTATTGCGCGAAATGCTATTGAAATAAGAGCAACTATTCGACTGCAAAAACTCAAGGCTGCTTCACAACCCACTCCACCAAAGCATCCAGCGCAGGCCGCGCTGCTGGCGCATTGGGGTGGTTGATGATGGCGGCTAGGCTATAGCGTTGGCCGTTCAAGGCGTTGGCGTAGCCAGCAATCGCTGCCACATCGCGGAGCGTGCCGGTTTTGAGCTGGGCTTGGCCGATAGCTGCCGAGTTGCTGTTGCGATCACGCATGCGGGCCACTGTGCCGTCCACGCCGGCGATGCCTAGCGAGTTGGCAAAGACTTGAGATTGTGGGCTGCTGGCAGCGAGCTGCAAAAGGCTGTTGATCGCTGCTGCGCTGCTGCGCTCTTTGCGCGAGAGGCCAGAGCCGTTTTCTAGTACAGGCGCCACTGCTTCGGGCAAGCGCGCTTTCCACCATGCGGCAATGTTGCGCTGCGAGGCAGCGAAGCTGCCTGTTTGCCCCGCAATAACGGAGGCAGCGGCGTTGCCGCTGGTGGGCAATTGACTGGACAAAGTGAGGAAGACCTGTTGCGCCATCACATTGTTGGAAAACTTGTTCACATCGGCAATGATGTCAGACAGCGGCAAAGAAGCCTCGCTGTGCAGCAAACGGGCGTTGCGCGGCAGTGCCGCTTCGCGCACGTTGCCAGTGAGAAAACCGCCAGATTTGCGCCACATGGCTTCGATGACACGTGGTGCATATTGGCGTGGTGCGACATAAGCTACAGGCCAGACTCGCTCACCGCAGGAGAGCGCGTAGCGGCCTGAAAAAGTCACGCGATTGGGATCGGAAAAATCCGCTTGCAGGCTGCTGCGCCAATCGCCACAGTTGCCATACGAGGGCGTGATTTCAGTGGGCAGCTCAACGCCAACGATCGGTGGATCCACGCGCAGCAGAACTTTCTTCGTCACCAGATCTGGCACAAAGTTGTAAATCAGCGCCTTGAAATTGACCAACATGCCATCGGGCGCGGCGTTGTAAGGGCGCAGTGGCTCATCATCAAAATCTGCAGGGTTCTTATC
>JANMFP010000021.1:0-1510 GCA_031378135.1 Variovorax sp.
GTTGCAAGCTTTGCATTTAGATCGTGAGGCCAGCAGCATACTTGCCAACGATGCTTCGCGTATGAGCTTGGGGCAATTGAGCACTTGGGTGCAAACAGCGCTGGAAGGGGCGAGTTTTAAGCCATCTTCGCAGACCGATCCGCAGGTCATCATCTTGCCACTGGCGCAAATGGCCGCGCGCCCATTTGCCGCCGCTGTGCTCGCTGGCTGCGATGAGCTGCGCCTGCCGCTGGCTGCTGAGCCAGCGGGCTTGTGGACGCGCTCGCAGCGCACCGCTCTGGGCTTGCCTTCGCGCGAGGCGCTTGCACAGGAGCTGCAAGCGGTGTGGGCTTGGGCGATGGGTGTGCCGTCGATCGATGTGCTTTGGAGGCAGGCGCAGGGCGATGAGATGTTGCAGCCCAGCCCTTTGCTGCAAGCGTGGCAAGCCGCGCATGCTTACCAATTGGCCAGCGATCCGCGGGAAGCCAAAAGCGTGGCGGCGCAGCCCGTACAGATGCCGCGGCCGAGCGTGCAACAAGCGACTGATTTGATGCCGCGCAGCTTTTCTGCCAGCAGCTATGCCGATGCACGCGCTTGCCCTTATCGTTTTTTCGCACTGCGCCTGCTGAAATTGAGTGAATCCAAAGAGCTGGATGAAGAGCTGTCTAAACGCGATTTCGGCGCTTGGCTGCATGCAGTGCTCAGCAGCTTTCATCTGCGCAGGCCACACAAAACCGATACATTGGCGGATGCAATAACAGCTGCACAGGATGATGCTGAGTTGCTCGATGCTTGCGCGGCTGAAGAATCCAAAGCCTTGGCGCAAGATCCAAGCTTCGTACCCTTTGCAGCCTCTTGGCCGCGCTTACGGACGAGTTATTTGCTATGGTTAGCAGAGCACGAGGCGCAGGGTTGGCGGTTTGAAAGCAGCGAAACGGCTTTGGAGCTGGCGCTCGATGATGGCTTGAAGCTGCAAGGGCGCTTAGATCGCGTTGACTTGCATACCGGCTCTTCGGGGCAAGAGCATTTCGTGATGGATTACAAGACCGAAGGTGCTGCATCACTGAAGAAGCGCGTTGCTGATCCGCTGGAAGACACGCAGCTGAGTTTTTATGCGGCTTTGCTCGGCAAGCCTGCCGTGAGCGCGGCGTATCTTGCTGTGGGTGAGGCGAGCACCGAGTTGATCGCGCAGCCGCTGGTGCGCGAGGCTGTGCCGATGCTGCTGGCTGGTTTGCAAAATGATGCGCAAAGAATGAAGGCCGGCCATGCGCTGCCAGCTTTGGGCGAGGGCGTGGCTTGCGACTATTGCGCAGCGCGGGGCTTGTGCAGGAAAGATTTTTGGGCACAGGGGACAAGCGTATGAGCGAGCAAATCGCTGCAGACTCTGCTCAAAGCAGTCAAGCCGCTTATGCCCTGAACGGCCAACCGTGCTCGCGTGAGGCGTTTTATGCCGCCGCTTGCGATCCGCAAAGGCCGATCGTTGTGCAAGCTTGCGCGGGCGCTGGCAAAACATGGATGCTGGTCTCGCGGA
>JANMFP010000537.1:0-2377 GCA_031378135.1 Variovorax sp.
AGCTCAAAATCGTGTTTGAGCACATCACCACCCAAGATGCAGCGCAGTATGTGGCAGATGCCGATCGTTTCACCGCCGCCACCATCACAGCGCACCATTTGCTCTACAACCGCAACGCGCTTTTCTTAGGCGGCATGCGGCCTCATTACTACTGCCTGCCCGTCTTGAAACGTGAGACGCATCGCGTGGCCTTGGTTGAAGCTGCAACGGGCGAGACCAACAAATTCTTCCTTGGCACAGACAGCGCCCCGCACCCTGCGCATCTCAAAGAGCATGCCAGTGGCTGCGCGGGATGCTACACCGCGCTCAGTGCGATGGAGCTGTATGCCGAGGCCTTCGAAGCAGCGAATGCGCTGCACAAGCTAGAAGCCTTCGCCTCCCTGAATGGCCCAGATTTTTATGGCTTACCGCGCAACGCCGAGAAGGTGACGCTGCAAAAACACATTTGGACTTTGCCTGAGACTATTGCCTTTGGGAACGCAGAACTCAAGCCCCTGCGCGGCGGCGAGCCATTGGCTTGGAAACTGGTTTAAACACAGATTTTTAGAGCTAAAAAACTCTTTGGCCGGCGCAAAATCTACATATCTAGTTATTGAATTTATAGCGAACAGATCACGGACTATTGCTTACGCTGCACAATCAAATTGCGCTTCGCATCTTCGGGATAGGCAAACGTGATCAAGCCGTTTTTCACTTGCCCCATCACGAGCATGTTGGCAGTGATGGCATCTTTGTCGTTCACTGAAAACGGCTTGTCGTAGGTGGCAACCACGCCGTAGTACACGCGCGACATGTTCTCAAGTGCGGCTTTGATCGCTGCGCCGCTGGTGTTGCCATCGCGAATATTGAACATCGAATACATCAAGATGTACATCGCGTCGTAGCCTTGCGCAGCGGCCATCGGCACGGTGATTTTCTTTTCTTTGTATTTGCGCGCGTAGGCCGTGAGGAAGGAAGCGCGGCGCTCGTTGCTGGGCTCAGCAATGAAGGTTTGCGCCATCAGCGCGCCTTCGGCAGCTTCTTTGCCGCCATCAATGAAAAAGGGGAAAGACAGCGGCCATGCGCCCACTTGCGGTACTTTCCAGCCGATGGCTTGCTTGGATTTGGCAATCACTGCGTTTTCTGGGCCCACGGTGTAGCTGAAGACGACTTCTGCGCCCGCTGCTTTGGCAGCTTTCATTTCTTCGCTCAGATCTTTCACGCCGACATCGAAGCGCGCCACATGCACTGGCTTGATTTTCTTCGCATCAAGCGCTTTGAGCACATCTTGCAAACCTGCCTCGCCGTAGCCTGTTTTATCGGCGAAGATCGCGATCTTGTCCCAGCCACGTTTCACAATATCTTCCACCACAAACGGCGCTTGAATCGCATCTTTAGCGGAGCTGCGAAAGATGAAGCTTTGAGGCGCAGGGTATTTCGCTGTTAGCGGTGAGCCCGTAGCGCACGGGATCATGAGCGGTACTTGCGCGGTTTGAAACACATCAAGCGATTTCGCAGCCACGCCAGTATTGCAAAAACCCAACACGACACTGACCTTCTCAGCAATCAACGCTTGCGATTGCTTGAGACCTTCGTCAGGGTTGGCTTTATCGTCTTTGATGACCAGCTGCAAGGGCTTGCCCAAATAGCCGCCCACGGCGTTGATTTCATCCACAGCAAGCTTGATACCGTTGAGCATAGGATTGCCGAAATCGGCCGACGCGCCTGTGAATGGGCCGATCACGCCGATTTTGAAAGTTTGACTTTGCGCGATAGCGGACGCTCCAGTGAGCGCATACCAAAACAAGGCGCTGAGCGCAAGCAGACGGGTGAGTTGATGTTTCATGAAAGAGACTCCGAAAGTATGCACGATTGTTGTGCAATACTGCTTTTTTGCCTATCGGGTTTCCCTGAGTAAGCAGACGTACTTTCAGCAAAATATCGGTTGCTGATGTGCTTTTGGGCAACACGTATTCGAGACTTTTAAGGTTTTGTCGGCAACCGCTCACTCATCCAGCGCAGCAAATCGAGCCACATTTGACGCATTTCAGAGTTGAGTGGTGTACGAAACGCACTGGGCAGCTCAATCGTCACGACCGGCATGCCCTTGTGCACGCCGCCGTAATTGCCCAAGCTACCAGGAAAGATGCCTACTTGATCGAGATACAGCCGCCCGAGCTTGGCTGGCGGTGTAGTGGGGCCATCGAAATCGAGCACGCCATAGGGCGCATGGATGCTAACGATCAGATGCGGCTTAAAGCGCTCCATCTCATCGTGCAAAAATTTTGATTCAGGCTCAGACAAAGGCTTGGGGCCTGGCCAGCGGCGCGGATCTCGCTTGACTTTTTGCTCCCAATAAATCTTGGCTTCGCGCTCCCAATGGGGCGTGGGGAAATTG
>JANMFP010000049.1:0-2190 GCA_031378135.1 Variovorax sp.
CGTGGTGTGGCCAATCAAAGCAGCCGCATTGCAGGCGGGCTGCACCCATTGCAGCTCATTCAAATAATCTGCAAATGAGGCAAAACGATACGCATTTGCGCCCAGAATATCCAAAGGAGCAGGCGCATTTTTACTTTGCAAAGGTGCAAGACTCACGCCGCAATTGCCCGTGATGACTGTCGTTACGCCTTGCGACAGCTTGGGATGAAATCCGCTGTGCTGCACGCTTTGCAGCAGCAAGGCATCGTCATGCGTGTGAACATCAATAAAACCTGGCGCGAGTACCAAGCCATCGCATTCCACACATTCGCGAGCACTCATCTGGCTCATCTGCCCCGCGCCAAGAATGGCGGCAATGCTTGCTCCATCCACCAACACATCAGCCATGCGCGCCGCAGCGCCCGTGCCATCGATCAAGCGCGCATTGCGAAACAACAGATCGTGCATCAATCAACCTTTGCGCCCGAGCGCTGAATCACTTTCGCCCACACAGGCCGCTCACGCAGCGCTCGCTCAAACAAACGATCAGCGGGCGCAATGGTGGTTTCAAAAGCGAGTAGGCTGTAGCGCTCGGCCACAGCGGGCATCGACAAGATTTTGTTGATCTCGGCATTGAGCTTACCGATGATCTCACGTGGTGTGCCAGCGGGCGCGACGATGCCGCCCCAAGCCGTCGTCTCATAACCAGCCACACCACCCTCAGCAATAGTGGGTACATCCGGCAAGGCCGGGCTGCGCCGCGCGCCAGACACACCGAGCACGCGCACTCGGCCGGATTTGATATGCGGCAAGATGGAGCTCAAGTTGTCAAACATCAGATCGACTTGGCCACCGATCAAATCTTGAATGGCTTGTGGGCTGCCGCGATAGGGCACATGGGTGATAAAAGTGTTCGTCATGTTTTTGAACAATTCGCCACCCAAATGCCCGGTGGTGCCATTACCCGCTGAGCCCATTGTGAGTTTGCCAGGGCGGCTTTTAGCCAGCGCAATCAACTCCTTCACATTTTTAGCAGCGACATTGTTGTTCACCACGAGCGCGTTTTGCACATAACCCAGCAAGGCCACCGAAGCGAGTTGCTTATCGGCATCGTAGGGCAGTTTGCTGTAAAGCGATTGGTTGATCGCGAGCGTGCCGACGTTACCGTAGCCCAAGGTGTAGCCGTCGGGTGCAGCGCGCGTGACCTCTTGAATACCAATCGCACCACCTGCGCCGGGTTTGTTGTCAATGATCACGCCTGTGCCCAGCGCTTTGGCCAGCTCCGTGCTGAGGATGCGGCAAATCAGGTCTGGCGCACCGCCCGCGGCAGAAGGCACCACCAAGCGAATCGGCTTGTCAGGCCACGCAGCGAAAGCAAGCAAAGGCAGGCCTGCAGCACCGGCGGCCAGTGTTTGAATGAGATGTCGGCGCTGGATCAAGGAAAGTGATGATGTCATGATGATGAGGCTTTCAAAGTGCAGAGAATCAGGCAATGATGCGTTGTGCGCGTTCAGCATGCAATCGACAGTTACGAATTTCAGCATGAGTTTTACTCATGCCTGATGCACTTGCAAGCTCTACACTACGGTTATGAACCGCATCCCTTCCACCCAAGCCCTGCAATGCTTTGAAGCCAGCGCGCGCTTGGGCTCGTTCACGCTTGCTGGGCAAGAACTGCATCTCACACAAGGTGGCGTCAGCCGCCAAATGATTGCGCTGGAGCAACGCTTGGGCTGCGCTTTGCTAGAGCGCAGGCGCGACGGCTTGCAGCTTACGCCATCAGGGCAGGCCTATTTGGCCGAGGTTGAGCCTGCGCTGCGTCTGCTGGAGCGCGCCACTTCTAATGTGATGGCCCTCAAAGGCCAAGGCGGTGTACTCAATCTCTCGATTCCCGCCTCTTGGGGCAACCATTGGCTGATTCCGCGCCTCGGCGCGTTTACCCAAGCGCATTCTCAAATCAGCTTGAATGTGTTCACCAAAATTGGCGCCGCTGATTTTTCTAACCGACAGGTCGATGCTGCCGTGGAATACCGCATGGCAGCGCGCAGCGATATGGCATCTGAATTCATCATGCCGCTTGTGCTCTCACCCTATGCATCGCCCGCATGGAAACGCAAGCACGGCGCTCATCTGCCACCGGCTGCCATGCTGCAACACACCACCCTGCCCTTGGCATGGAACGGTTGGCTGGCACAACTTAAAGCGAATGAG
>JANMFP010000095.1:0-7470 GCA_031378135.1 Variovorax sp.
AAGGCTTCTACAGCGCGATCCACACTTTCTTCGCGCAGCAAATGCAGCATCGCAAACGGTGCGCGATTCGTGTAGTTGCTGATGTCGTCAAGCTCTGTGCCATCAAACTGAAACTTCGGATGAAAACTGGCCAGCTGAATAACGCCGTCTAACTCATGCTCCTCAACCACGCCATCTGCGATGTCCAGAAAATCATTGAAGTCTAAAAAATCTTCAAACAACGTAGGGTGAATGAGCAGCGTCGTGTCGATCTCGGATGCAGGCGTGGCCACCAACAAATCCAACTCACGATCCAACTCTTCCAAAAAATCATCCGCATGCCGCGCTTTGCTCACGACCAAGCGCACCTGATTTTTCACATAGACCGCCTTGGCGAATGGGCAAAGATTCAGGCCAATCACGGCTTTTTCCAGCCAATGGCGGGTTTGCTGGAGGATGAGATCGTCGGTCATGGGTAAGGTAGATTGTTTTGTAGCCTTGAACAGACATACAGAGCCGTTGCTCAAGCAGAGGCGTTCAGTTTTCTAAGCTCATCCTAGAGCACTGCAATATCGCTCGATTCAGACATGCACCGCATCTCGTTCAATGAAGGGTCGCAACTCTTTGCGCAGCGCTTTTTCAGTGACTAAATCGACACGGCAATTCAACACATCTTCAAGATAAAACTGCGCGCCAAAAAACTGCTTGGAGGTTGTGGGCGAATCAAAAGCAATCAGCACATCGATATCGCTGTCGTCTCGCGCCGTGTTGCGGGCCACAAAGCCAAACAAAGCCAAGCTGCGTACGCCAAATTGGCGCTGGAGCTGAGGCTTGTGCTGTGCAAGCAAGTTGAGGGCAGTTTCGCGATTCATAGGTCAAGTTTAACGGAAGGCCGTTGCAAGCCGCTTAACAAATGATGAATCTAAATGGGGCGGGTAGCCAGATCGGGTCGTGGTCTATCAGACTTTTAACGGTGTCGTGCTGCGAAGTTCACCAGTTGAAGTGATTCGCTTCGAAATAGCGATGATGGCCGCCGAAGCCGACTTTGCCGGTGCAGTGGGCGGCGAGCCTGATCGTGTGTACATGCCCAGTTGAATCGGTATCAATGGCTGAGCCAGCACCACTTCGACCAGTTGTCCCGACCGCATGCACGACCGGAGCAGCTCTGGTGGTAGCACGCCCACCATGTCGGTGGAAGCAATCAGATCAAGCGCCACAAAATAAGAACCGCAGTGCAATGAAGGAAGTGGCACGGGCAGGCCGCTGGCAATGAATGACCTGCTCACAATGTCGTCAGAGCTGTCGTGCGCCGTCATATACAGCCAAGATGCTCCAGCAATATCGTGCAGGCTGCATCCGCCTTTCTTACCCGACTTGACAAGTAAGGGGTGGCCGGGCCGCACAGCGATGCGCATTTGAATTTCAGCCAGCGGCCGGTAGTCCAGCCCGGCGTCCAAGTGGATGCGGGTGCGCTGGGTAACTGCCAAATCCATCACTTCGTCGCGCACCAAGGACAGCAAGGCACTGGGTGTGGTTTCTAAAATTCGGATGCGTGTCCTCGGGTGCAAGCGCTGTAGCGTGATGGCAAGCTCTGGCAGCAAAAGGCTTGCGCCCACTGGCGAGACGCCCAGCGCCAGCAGTCGCGTGCTGTCACCCACCGTGTTTTTGGCTTCTTCAGCGGCCTTGCGCAGTTCGGACTCTGCGACCCGCGCACGCGATAAAAAAGCACTGCCTGCTGCAGTTGGCGTGACGCCACGGCCACTGCGGTCCATCAATTGAACGCCCAATTCTTCTTCAAGCTGCTGCAGGGCGCGGGTTAACGCAGGTTGTGACATACCGAGCTGGCGTGCAGCGCCGCGTATGCTGCCAGCGTCGACAACAGCAATGAATTGTTCAATGGCCTGAAGGCGCATCAGGGCTCCTTACGTGATGCGCATCCGGCATCGGGCTGCTGCATAACGCATCTTCACATAAAGAGGCTTGATCTGCCAATATCCAAGTCATCAATACCGCCTTTAAACAAGGAGAACTTTATGAATATCACCACCACCTCTGCCGCTGCTGCTTCACGACGTTTGGTGCTGCGCTCTGCCTGCGCGACAAGCGCGTCGTTGTTTGTGCTTGCTGCCAGCCGCCTTGCCCATGCACAGCCATCCACCGGTCCTGCCATCCAACAATTACGCATTTTGTGCTCTGGCCCGGCTGGCAGCATTCCAGACATTGTGGCCAGGCGAGCGGCCGAGCAATTGGCACGCCAGTATCCTCAGGGCGCAATAGTTGACAACCGCCCGGGAGCCGCCGGTCAAATTGCCGTGAACGCATTGAAAGCGTCAGCCCCAGACGGTGCAACGGTTTTGCTGGCCCATGGCGCCATCGCCACTGTTTATCCCTACCTTTATGAAAAGCTGGCATACGACCCGATCATTGATTTGCAGCCAGTATCGATGGCCGGCGAGATGACGTTAGCGCTGGCCGTCGGGCCGGCCGTTCCGGATAGCGTAAAAAATGTCCAAGAGCTGATCGACTGGATGCGCCGCAATCCCAAACTTGCCAACGTGGCATCCCCCGGAACCGGCACCTTGCCGCACCTGCTAGAGGTGATGCTTTTCCGTGAATCGAATGTGCCCTGGCAGCATGTGGTGTATGCCGGTGGCCCGCCAGCTTTGGTGGATTTGCTAGGCGGGCAAATTGCGGCCCTGGTGCTGCCCGAAGGGCTTTTTCGCCAGCACAAAGCGACTGGCAAGCTGCGGGTGCTGGCAACATCGGGTGCGCAGCGCAGCACCTATTTCCCGGATGTGGCCACCTTTGTGGAGCAGCGTTACCGAAGCCTGGTCGTGCGCGAATGGTTTGCTTTTTTTATGCCAGCTCGCGTACCAGCCGCCACCATAGAAGCGGTATCGCAAAGTGTGCAGCAGGCCTTCGCCCGCCTGGAGTTGGTCACAGCTTTTGCCGACTCGGGCATGTTCGCTGTGGCCAGCACGCCCGCAGCGCTGGCCACCCGCATCGCGCAAGAACAGCGCTATTGGCAGCCGATCATTTTGGCGACCGGAGTGAAGGCGCAGTGATGGCCGCGCTTGCAGAAAATGATGCAGCCGGGGATGCCGCAGATGCAGGCCTCCGCCTTTGGGATGCAGCAGCTACTGGCTGGAACCACCATGGCTCGCTCATCCACAACTGGCTGCGCGATGCAACTCAGAACATGCTGGATGAAGCGCACATTGGCCCGGGTGCACGCATCCTGGACGTTGCCGCCGGTGCGGGTGACCAAACGCTGGACATAGCGCGCCGTGTCGGCTCCAGTGGCTGGGTACTTGCCACGGATCTGTCGCCTGCCATCTTGTCTTTGGCCCAGAAAAACGCCGAAGCTGCTGGCTTTAAGCAGGTTGACACCCAGGTGTTAGATGCCCAATCGCTGCGTCTGGCGGGTACCGACTTTGATGCTGCAGTGTGCAGACTCGGCCTGATGTTTTGCCATTCGCCCCTCAAAGCGCTGAGCGAGATTCGTGCCGCGCTTCGACCTTTGGGACGTTTCAGCGCATTGGTGTTTGGCCCGCCCGAGCACAATCCGTGTTTGACGATCACCCTCGCCACAGCACGCAAACATGCGGGCATGGCCGGGGGCTTAGCCATCAGGCCCACCCGCCCCACCAGCCCATTTGAACCAGGCATGTTGATGAGCTTGGGAAGACCGGGCTTGCTAGACGCACTGCTGCTAACTGCCGGCTTTACCGATGTAGCGGTGCGCGCTGTTTCGGCACCTTTTCATGCCCCAAGTGTGGCGCATTACGTTGACTTTCTCCGGTCGTCTGCGTCCCCAATAATTGAGATTTTGGCGTCACTTCCCGGTGCTGCCCAGCAAGAGGCATGGAACGATATGACCAGACAGCTAGAAGTGTTTAGCACAGCGTCTGGCTGGCTAGGGCCCAATCAGCTGTTGCAGGTGGTTGGCAGAAAAGCGCGATGAGCAAATGGCCCATCTTTGAGCCTCAGGACTCATCCGCGGATCTTTTCAATCACCCGCACCGGAGGGTACTGATCCAAAATCCGGCCGGGCTGGTCTACCTCGCGCTTTGCCCCAATTGCGGCAAAACCGCATCACAACGCATTTTGGGTTCAAAAGGCGTTTCGCTTGATGTCTACTACAGGCGACAGCGTGACCAACTACAGCGTTGAGTAAGGCGAGGTGCCATATTCCGATCAATGCATCGCGCAACATGAACGCGAACGCCGCGCGCTGACCTTGCGCCAACGCGTCGTGGTGAGCCTACTTGCGCATCGGCGGCAAATCCGTGCAGCTCCCATGCGCCACTTCCGCTGCCATGCCGATGCTCTCGCCGAGCGTGGGGTGGGGGTGGATAGTTTTGCCGATGTCTACTGCGTCTGCGCCCATCTCGATGGCGAGGCATATTTCGCCGATCATGTCGCCTGCGTGGGTGCCTACCATGCCGCCGCCTAGGATTTTGCCATGGCCATGAGCCTCGGGGCTGTCGTCGAACAGCAACTTGGTGAAGCCTTCGTCTCTTCCATTTGCTATTGCGCGGCCGCTGGCGCTCCATGGGAACAGACCTTTTTTGACTTTGATGCCTTGTGCTTTGGCTTGATCTTCTGTGAGGCCGACCCAGGCGATTTCGGGGTCGGTATAGGCAACGCTGGGGATCACGCGGGCATTGAATGCGGCTGCGGCGAGCTCTTTGTTGCCTTGCAGCTCGCCTGCAATCACTTCAGCGGCCACATGCGCTTCGTGTACGGCTTTGTGCGCAAGCATGGGCTGGCCAACGATGTCGCCAATGGCGAAGATGTGGGGCACGTTGGTGCGCATCTGGATATCGACATTGATGAAGCCGCGGTCTGTCACTTGAACGCCCGCTTGATCGGCTGCAATCTTCTTGCCATTAGGCGTGCGGCCAACGGCTTGCAGCACGAGGTCATATGTGCCTTCGCTCTTTGTGCCATCCAAGCCTTCGAACTGCACTTTGATGCCCTCTGCAGTGGCAGTTGCGCCTACCGTCTTCGTCTTGAGCATGATGCTGTCAAAGCGGCCTTTGTTCATCTTCTCCCAAACCTTGACCAGATCACGGTCTGCGCCTTGCATGAGGCCATCCATCATCTCGACCACATCGAGGCGCGCGCCGAGGGTGGAATACACCGTGCCCATCTCGAGCCCGATGATGCCGCCGCCGACGATGAGCATTTTCTTCGGTACTTCTTTGAGGCCGAGCGCGCCTGTTGAATCCACAACGCGCGGATCATCTGGCATGAAGGGCAAGCGCACGGCTTGGCTGCCTGCAGCGATGATGCAGTGCTTGAACTGGATAACTTTTTTGCTACCGGTTTTTTCTTGCGCTGTGCCGCTCGTTTCTTCCACCTGCACATGATGCGAGCCCACAAATGCGCCATAGCCGCGCACGGTGGTGACTTTGCGCATCTTGGCCATCGCCGCTAAGCCGCCCGTGAGCTTGCCGATGACCTTTTCTTTGTGGGTGCGCAGTTTGTCGATGTTGAGCTTGGGTGCGCCGAATTCCACGCCGAGATCGGCCATGTGGCTCACTTCATCCATCACGGCGGCGACGTGGAGCAAGGCTTTGGAGGGAATGCAGCCGACGTTCAGGCACACGCCGCCGAGCGTGGCATAGCGCTCCACGATGATGACTTTGAGGCCAAGGTCTGCGGCGCGGAAAGCAGCGCTGTAGCCGCCGGGGCCAGCGCCGAGCACCAGCAGATCGCAATCCATATCGGACGTGCCTGCGTAAGTAGATGCTACTGAATTCATAGCGATCTGCGCAGTATTTATGCCGGCTAATGGCTGTTTTTGTTCTGAAACGGGGCTCGAAGCAGGTGCTGGGGCTGGTGTTGAAGCAGTCGCCGCGCTCGAAGATTCGAGCGTGAGCACGACAGAGCCTTGTTTGACCTTGTCGCCAATTTTGACTTTGAGTTCTTTCACCACGCCGGCTGCGCTGGAGGGAATTTCCATGGAGGCTTTGTCGGATTCCACGGTGATGAGCGATTGCTCGACTTTGACGGCATCGCCAGGTTTGACGAGCAGCTCGATAACGGCAACTTCGTCGAAATCGCCGATGTCTGGGACTTGGATATCAATGGTGGACATGGCTTAGCCTTTCAATTTCATGGTGAACACCTTGATCGGGCCACCGGAGTTTTTGTCGAATTCGCAGCCGGCGGCGACGCCTGCCAGCGCCACATCACGGGCGCTTGAACCCTGCTTGGCATAGGTGACGCTCATCGCGCCGAGTGCGAAGGCACGGCCAGAGCCGACGCCCCAGAATTCTTTGAATTCAAAGACTTCTCGGTAGCTGTAGAGGCCGAAGATGCCTGCGCTGTTGGCGATCAAAGCGCTGAACTGCATGCTCTCGTACGGGTCAGCATCTTCTTCTTTGGTTTGCATGAAGAATTTTTCTTTGAGCACGGGGTGGAGCTTCAAGAACGTATCGTAGACCTCATCTTTGCTGTGCAATTTCAATTCTTCTTTGGGCAAAGATTCGAGCGATTTACGCAACGCTGGGAAGTGCGCCACTGTGCCAGCGGTGGTGATGTAGCTCTCGCCGCCAACTGCTTTGACTTTGAAGATTTTCTCGTTAGCTTCAAAGCGGGGGCCCAGCCGCGTATCGCCGAAGGTGACGAGCGAATCAGATGCAATGGCGACACTGCCTGCTTTTTTAACGACTACTACTGTTGTCATAAGGTTTTTGTTGGGTAAGGTTTTGAATACCGGACGCAGAAGACGCAAAAAAGAAAGAAATACAAAAAAGAAAAAATTGAAAATGGATTAGCAACCGAAGACAGAAAACTAGAGCTTTGTAGAATTTTTTTGGTATTCCTTTTGCGTCTTCTGCGTAACCTTTTTCGTCTTCTGCGTCCGGTATTGAATTTGTATTTGAGTTACAGCAATACCCGGCGGAAATCGCCCAAGATTTGGCCGAGATAGGCATTGAATCGCGCAGCAGCAGCGCCATCGATCACGCGGTGATCCCAGGTGAGCGATAAAGGCAGCATCAAGCGTGGCTGAAAGGCCGAGCCGTCCCAAACCGGCTCCATTTGGCTCTTGCAAACACCCAGAATCGCCACTTCAGGTGCATTGATGATGGGCGTGAAGTAACGGCCACCGATGCCGCCCAGCGAGGAGATCGTGAAGCAGGCGCCGCTCATCTCAGCAGGAGTCAGCTTGCCATCGCGTGCTTTCTTGGCCAGCTCGCCCATCTCTTGGCTGATCTGCATGATGCCTTTTTTGTCGGCATCTTTGATCACGGGCACCATCAAGCCATTGGGCGTATCGGCTGCGAAGCCGATGTGGAAATACTGTTTGTAGATCAAGGCATCGCCATCGAGTGAGGAGTTGAACTCTGGGAATTTCTTGAGCGCGGCCACACAGGCTTTGATGAGGAAAGCGAGCATCGTGACCTTCACGCCGAGCTTTTCGTTTTCCTTATTGGTCGAGACGCGGAAGGCTTCCAGATCGGTGATGTCTGCATCGTC
>JANMFP010000104.1:0-2515 GCA_031378135.1 Variovorax sp.
AACCCGCTTCAATCGCGCTTCGGTAATGCGTGGCCAATTGCTGATACATGGGCTGTGCAGGCGTTTGATGCGGAATCTGCGGCAATGCACTCATATTTGTATTGTGGCTGAAAACACTATCGCAAGAACAGATACAGAAAACCTGTTTTCAGACCAGTACAGATGCCGCATTGCTCCACTGTTCTGCTCAAAACTCTTTGGTGTTGTGTCTGTTTTGAAAGTGCGCTTTTTTCTAACATGGACGTATTTACTTCCCTCACCTCAGCAAGGAAAAACGCCATGTCAGAAGCTCTTTCAACACCTAGCCTTCAAAGCTTAGATGCGCAACAAAGTATCTATTTGCGCCTCAGCAGCAAAAGCCAGCTCAACATCGTGCAAGGCCAAGCCAGCTTGAGCTTCATCCATTGGATCGCCGAGCGCATGCAAGCCCAGCATCTTCAGCTCCATGAAGGCCAAAGCTACGAAAGCCCAGAGACCAGATGGGTTTGCTTGCGCAGCAGTACAGTGCTGCAATACAGCGTAGTCGAACCAGAATCATTTGCAGGCCAATTGCGGCGTGCATGGCAAACCGCACGCAGCCTCGCCTCGTCATTTCAAAAAAAGCACATTCTCAGATGAACTCTTGAACGGCGCGCCGCGCAATCGCCTCGCCATGCTCTTGCAGAAAATGCCCGCCCTCCGGCAAAAGCATCGGCTCGCCGCAGCCGCGAATGTTTGCCGCCAAATCGCGCATCACTGCCTCGCCGAGCACGGGGTCTTGCAAGCCAATCGCCATGAGCGATTGGCCTTGCCAATCATTTCTCCAAAATTCACGCGCTGCACGGCTGATGGCTGCGCCATCGCTGCTCTCAAATTCCGGCACGTTAATAGGGAAAGCGCGTGTTGCGGCTCGGTGGCCTGCATCTGGGAAAGGCGCCATGTAAGCGGCGCACTCGGCTTCGCTCAGGTGCGGATTGCCTCGGGCAAAGAGCTTGGCGATATCGAACTCAGGTTTTTTGGCGCACATCTCGCGCCATGCTTTGAAGCCATCGGAGAGCGGCGCATCGCCACAGGCCAGTGTGGTGTTCATCACGAGCAATCCTTTGAAGCGCTCGGGCGCGGCCATGGGCAAAGTGAGCCCCAAAATGCCGCCCCAATCTTGCACGACCAAGACGACGTTTTTTAAATCCATGCGCTCTATGAATTCGAGCAAGCATTGGCGATGCCAAGAGAAGCTGTGGAAGCTGTCTTTCTTAGGTTTATCGCTCTTGCCAAAACCAATCATGTCGGGCGCGATCACACGTGCGCCGCTGGCAACGAAGATCGGAATCATCTTGCGATAGAGGTAGCTCCATGCCGGGTTGCCGTGAAGGCAAAGATAGGTGGTTTGATGCGCATCATTTGCATCTCGGCGGCCTTCATCCAAATAATGCATGCGCAGGCCATTCAAGGCGGGCAAATCGCTGATGTAATTCGGCGCGAAATCGTAACCTGGCAGATCATCAAAGCACGGCTCGGGGGTGCGCAGCGCATCGGGGCGCAACGGGTGGCGCTTGGCATGGTCTCGCTGCTGCTCTAGCCTCTTTTTTGCAAAGAATTCTTGCAATAATTGGCTGCTAGCCGGCATAAAGACTGAATACTCTGCTCCTAATTTCGTAGTATTTAGCAATTGCGTTTGATGGTTTAATTTGCTCTCAAAGAGATTCACCACTGAGCCCGCAGCGCCCGTTTTAGGCTCGGGTGCGGCATAAATCACGCGGCGAATGCGTGAATTAAAAATAGCGCCTGCGCACATCGCGCAAGGCTCCAGCGTCACATATAAATCGCAGCCATCGAGGCGATAGTTGCCCAGCTTTTGCGCTGCTTCGCGCAGCGCATTGATCTCGGCATGCGCTGTGGGATCGCAGGATTGAATCGGCGAATTTCGGCCCGTAGCAATCACCTGCCCGCCTTTGACCACCACCGCGCCCACGGGCACTTCGCCCGCTGCTGCGGCTTCTCTGGCTTGTTGCAGCGCAATATTGAGGAACTGTGCGTCACGTAAGGTGTCCATAGGCAAACAGTTTAAAGTAAGCGTATGAAAAAAATTATTTCTTGTGTATGGGTAACTCTGGCGATAGCTGCGAGCGCTGCTGCCTTTGCTCAAGCAACGCCTTCATCCTCAAACACCACCTTGAGCTTCGTGCGCGAGCTCGGTGATGTGCGCGAATACAGTTTGCCCAATGGTCTGCAAGTGTTGCTGCTCAAAGACACACAGCGCCCCGCCATGAGCATCAACATCACCTACCGCGTTGGCTCGCGGCATGAAGGCTTGGGCGAGTATGGCGCGGCGCATTTGCTCGAACACATGCTGTTCAAGCCTGTGGGCGCAGGTGCTACACCCAAATACAAAGACTCCAAAACCGACATGCAGGCGCTGGGCATGCGCTGGAATGGCACCACCAGCTACGATCGCACCAATTACTTCGCCAATTTCGTCACCGACGACGGCAAGCTGCCCGAGCGCTTGGATTACATGATCGGCTGGCTCGCCGCG
>JANMFP010000131.1:0-2629 GCA_031378135.1 Variovorax sp.
CGTGCTGCGCCATATTGCAAAGTGATGTTGCTGATCAAGAAAAACAGGCCGAAGCCGATCAGGAGCAGCCAACCGATCCAAGGCAGCGAAGTGGGAAAAGCAATCAGCGCTGTGCCTACTGGCGCGCTGATGGCCACCACGCTACCCACCAATGCAGAGACAAAAGAGCCGCCTACAAACATCGCCAAGGTGCGTGATTCAAACGGCACATCGCGCAAGCGGCGCAGCATCGCATTATTGAGCGCAAAACAAAAGCCCCCAGCCAGCGCCAAATAATCGGCCAAGCTGCGTGGGATCGGCCAAGGCGAATCGGCGGTTTTGAGCACAAGCAACACACCTGCAATAGCAATCGCCACTCGCATCAACGAACGCACTGTGGGCCGCTCATCCAAGATCAGCCAAGCCAGCAAAATCGACCACACAATCATCATATAAAACAGCAGCACCACGCGCACCACATCGCCAATCGTGACGGCCCAGTTAAAGCCCACATTGGTGAGCCCCGCTCCGATGGCCAACAGCCACAGGCCTGGGGTGTTGAGCAGGCTGCGCCAAGCACTCGGCCGCCAGAGCGACACCATCAGCACCGCGAGGCCATACATCACAGCCGTAGACCACAGCGGATGCCAGCCAAGATTTTGCAATTCGCGAAATGGCCACCAAGCCAGTCCCCAAGCGGCCGCGTTCAATATCAAGCCGGAAACGGCCAACGTCGTTATGTTGAAAGTCATCACAAAAAGGAAAAGGAGATTAACCGTGCAGGTTATCGTTGCGCGCGATCTGCAGCAAACGCTCTAGCTCGTCAGCATGCTTGATTTGATTGCTCTCATGCCAGCGTTTGATGATCCACATAAAACCAGCAACGATCAAACCAAAGCATGTGATGGCCAAGTAGGCCGACAGATGCTCGGGCGCCATATCGTCAACGCCAAAAAACTCTGCCATCGCAAACTCCGACCAATCCACGGTGGCGACCAAGGTATAGAACGCGCCGAGGAACAGAATGCAAGCCTGCTCGTTGAAATTTTGCACAGCAATCGAGCGGCCCGCGCCCATGAGGTTGTGCCCACGATGCTGCAAAAGCGCGTTCATCGGCACCACCAAGAAGCCACCAATGGCACCGAGCAAAATCAGGAAGGGCGCAGCCGCCCACACGTTGTTGATGAAGTTCAGCAGCACCACGAGCAAGCCCATTGCAATCCCCAGAGGCATCAGGCGCGTTGCATGCTCAAGTTTCATGCGCATGGAAGCGATCACCGCACCCACCGCTGTACCAATCGCTACCACGCCGACAAGTGCAGAGGCTTGCGTGGTGCTGTAGCCCAAAGCGGCAGCGCTCCATGCAAGCACGATATAGCGAAGATTGCCGCTCACGCCCCAAAACAATGTGGTGGTCGACAGGGAGATTTGGCCCAGCTTGTCTTTCCAAAGCGTCGTGTTGCACTGCCAAAAATCAGGCAAGAGGGACAACAGATTTTTAGGCATCGGCCGCATGGTGACGCCAGTGTGCGGGATGCGTGTGTTAAACCACGCTGCCAACATATACACAAAAATCAGCACGCTGATGGCCGCTTCTGGCGCGGTGTCGATGCCAGTGTTAATCATTGGGATATCGATAAGTAGCAAGCGCGCAGAAATGGCATGGCCAACCAACTGCCCACCCAGCAACACACCCAAAATGATGGAGCCAATCGTCAGCCCCTCAATCCAGCCATTGGCCTTGACGAGTTGGGAAGATGGCAAGAGCTCCGTCAAGATGCCGTATTTAGCGGGCGAGTATGCCGCCGCGCCCAGCCCGACCACGGCATAAGCCAGCAAGGGATGCGAGCCAAACAGCATCATCAAACAGCCCACCACTTTGATGGCATTGCTGACGAACATCACCTTGCCTTTGGGCATGGAATCGGCAAACGCGCCAACGAAGGGCGCAAGGATCACATAAAACAATGCAAACATGGGCACCAAGGCCGCACGCTGCCATTCCGGCTCGCCGCCTGTGCGAAGCAGCTCCACTGCAGCCACAAATAAGGCGTTGTCGGCCAGCGAACTGAAAAACTGCGCCGACATGATGGTGTAGAAACCGCGCTTCAAGGATCAGAACCTCTAATAAACAATGACTGTGGTTTATAGCACGCCGCTTGTACCAAATGGTTACCAAGGCGCAGCGCTAAACTAGGCATGCCCCACTTGACAAGCGCCGAAACTCTAACGCGACATTGAACCACTGCGCTGCGATGCGACGCCCTCATCCTTATGCCTCGTCCTTATGCCACGTCCTATCCTTGCCACCATCCATACCGCCGCCCTGCGCCACAACCTTGAGCGTTGCCGGCTTGCAGCACCCGATGCCAAGGTGTGGGCGGTCGTGAAAGCCAATGCGTATGGCCACGGCATTGAGCGAGCGTTTGAGGGTTTGCGCGGCGCAGATGGTTTTGCGCTGCTTGATTTAGAGGAAGCGCAACGCATCCGCGCTTTAGGCTGGCGCGGACCCATTTTGCTGCTGGAGGGCTGCTTTGATCCGCGCGATCTGGAGCTGTGCTCGCGCCTGGGCCTCTGGCACACGATTCATTGCGACCAGCAGATCGATTGGCTTGCCGCCCACAAAACGCATGAGCCGCATCGCGTGTTT
>JANMFP010000144.1:0-3045 GCA_031378135.1 Variovorax sp.
GTGGCCGACGGTATTTGCCGATGTGGATAACCGCATGAAGATCGCGCAAGACGAGATCTTTGGCCCGGTGGCTTGTTTGATTTCGTTCAAAGATGAAGCAGATGCGATCAAAAAAGCGAATGACACGGCTTATGGTTTATCAAGTTATGTGTGGACAGAGAATCTAGGCAAAGCGCACCGCGTGGCTGCTCAGATTGAAGCAGGTATGTGTTTTGTGAACAGCCAAAATGTGCGAGATCTGCGTCAACCCTTTGGTGGTACGAAGGCCAGCGGTACGGGGCGCGAAGGTGGCACTTGGAGCTATGAGGTGTTCTTAGAGCCTAAGAATGTGGCAGTCTCGTTGGGTGCGCATCATATTCCGCATTGGGGGGTGTGATGATGTCATCTTTCTTAGATGGTCACAGTCGCCAAGGCTTGGGGTATCCCACTCCGCGAATGTCCTCCGGCTGGCGCTACGCGCGTGCCTCCCCCTTTATTTCGCTGCGTGGGATACCCCAACCCTCGGCTCGGGGGACGATATTTGCACGCAAGCTGCGATCACTATTCGTTAGCGTACAAGGTGCGGCGGGTGTGAGTCGCAGCGAAATAAAGGAGGAATGCGGGCGAAGCACGCAGGGGGACATTCGCGGAGGTTCGCGCCCGCCGCATCTTGGGAGCGGAGCAAAACGAACACAACAGAAGAGGAGCACGACATGGGCAAGTTAGCACTGGCAGCCAAGATCACCCACGTTCCCAGCATGTACCTCTGCGAATTCCCGGGGCCAAACTTTGGTAAACGCGACGCCGCAATCGCAGGCCACAAAGAAATCGACAAACGATGCAGAGCGCTCGGTGTAGACACCATCGTCGTGTTCGATGTGCATTGGCAAGTCAACAGCGAATATCACCTCAACTGCGCACCGCATTTCAAAGGCATTTACACCAGCAACGAGCTGCCGCATTTCATCAAAAACATGCCCTACGAATACAGCGGCAACCCAGAGCTCGGCCACGCCATTGCCGACATGGCCAACGAGATGGGTGTTAAAAGTCGCGCGCACTCTGACACCTCGCTCGAACTCGAATACGGCACGCTCGTTCCCATGCGCTATATGAATGCTGATCAGCATTACAAAGTCATCTGCGTGAGCGCTTGGTGCGACTGGCATGATCTGGAAGAGAGCCAGCGCTTTGGCCTGGCCGTGCGCCGAGCGATTGAAGAGAAATACGAGGGCACAGTTGCCGTATTTGCCAGCGGCAGCCTAAGCCACCACTTTGCAGACAACGGCAAAGCTCCTGAATACGCCTTCAAAACCTACAACGCGTTTCTGGAACAAATCGATCTGCGTGTCGTCGAGCTTTGGGAGCGCGGAGAGCATGCCACCGTGATCGAGATGCTGCCCATGTATGCCGAGAAATGCTGGGGCGAAGGCGATATGCACGATACGGCGATGCTGTATGGCGCTTTGGGCGGGCGCGCTTACAAAGAAAAAGTTGAAGTGATCACGCCTTATTTCGGATCGAGCGGCACCGGGCAGATCAATGCGATTTTCCCGGTTGCTCCACTTGCACAAGCTTGAGGATGAATATGCCGCATCTTGTTATTTACTACACCCCGAATTTAGAAGCCAAGACAGATATGTCGGCGCTGTGCCGCAAGCTCGCTGACACGATGATTGCTGTGCGCGATGAAGCCGGTGGCGCGGTGTTTCCTACGGGGGGCACGCGTGTGTTGGCTTATCCTGCGGCACATTTTGCTGTGGCTGATGGCGGTGCGGCAAGTAAGGCTGCGGGTGGCTCGGGTGAGTATGGCTTTGTCTATATGAATCTGCGCATGGGGCGAGGGCGCAGCGACGCTACTAAAACCATAGCTGGTCGCGCAATATCTGCAGCGGCAAAAGCGCATTTTGAGCATTTATTGCAGACGCAGCATATCGGCGTGACGGTGCAAGTCGATGAAGGGCATGAAGCCTTTGATGACAAGCACAGCTCGATTCACCCCTTGTTTAAGAAAGCTTGAGCCATGTTGAGCGATGCATTGATTGATGAGTTGGCTGCGCAGCTTGAAGAAGCGGAACTTTCGCGCCAGCAGTTGCGGCATTTCTCATCTGCGCATCCGGGCATGACGATGGAGGATGGCTACCGCATCAACCGCGCTTGGATGAAGATCAAAGCGGCTCAAGGCCGCACGGTGATTGGCCACAAGATCGGCCTGACTTCGCGAGCGATGCAAATCTCTAGCAACATCGATGAGCCTGATCACGGCACGCTGCTGGATTCGATGCGCTACACCTGCCGTGCGGGCGAGGTGCTAGAGATACCAGTGAAAAACTTTATCGCGCCGCGTGTGGAGGTGGAGCTGGCTTTCATCTTGAAACATGCGCTGCGTGGGCCGAATGTGACGGTGCAAGAAGTGCTCGCCGCAACCGATCACGTCACGCCTGCAGTAGAGATCATTGATGCGCGCATCGAGCAATTTGATCGTCTCTCGCGAGCGCCACGCAAAGTGTTTGACACGATCAGCGACAACGCCGCGAATGCAGGCATCGTGATCGGCGATATTGCGAGCGATGCGCGTTATCGCATCGACGCGCCATCCACTGATCTGCCATGGGTCGGCGCGATTTGCCGCTGCAACGGCGTGGTGGAAGAAACTGGCCTCGCCGCTGGCGTGCAAGGTCATCCGGCAGTGGGCATTGCGTGGCTGGCTAACAAACTCGCGCCGTGGGGCGAGTATTTGGCGGCGGGCGAGATTGTTTTAGCCGGTTCGTTCACTAAACCCGTGCCTGCAAAAGCGGGCGATGTGTTTGATGTGGATTACGGCGCACATGGCGTGCTGCGCTTCAAATTTATATAAAAAGTGGCACTAGCCGTTGTAGCAGCTGCGTAAGGCGCTATCAAATTCATTGTGCCTTGCTATCCCAGCGCCTGAGCCACGCGAGCATGAATTCTGTGAAGCCTTCCGCTGCCGGCGAGAGTGCACGCTCTACAGGGCGATACACGCACACCTCACGAATCGTCTCCGGATCAACAATGCGGCGCATCACCAAGCCGAAAGTCTTGGCG
>JANMFP010000150.1:0-2255 GCA_031378135.1 Variovorax sp.
GATCTCGAACAAGCCCAAGCCAGTCAACATCACAAAGCCCGCGCCAAACCAGCTGTTCATGCCTTTGGCGTTCAGCGGAATGCCCAGAAACTTCAGCTCAGGGCCAAGCGCTACATTGAGCTGCAGATGGTAAATCATCTCAATCATCGCGCCCGCGCCCGCGAGCACGATGAGTGCGCAAATGGCCAAGCCCAAATAACTCACCCACAGTTTGCGCAAAAAGCCATAAGCCGCTACGCGCAGATTCATCATGATGAGCGAAGCAATGCCGCCTGGCGCGTACATCACCATAAAGAGGAAGATCAGGCCAAGATACAGCAGCCAAGCCTTGGTAAATTCCGAGAGCAACACGAACGCGAGCACCATCAAAATCGCACCAATGATCGGCCCGAAGAAGAAGGTTGCGCCGCCGAGAAATGTGAACAGCAGATAAGCGCCAGAGCGCGCAGCGCCCACTACCTCAGCAGTCACGATCTCAAACAAAATCGATCCCAAGCCGCCGGCAATGCCTGCGAAAAAACCCGAAATAATGAAAGCCATGTAGCGCACGCGCTGCGTGTTATAGCCCACGAATTCCACGCGCTCCGGGTTGTCGCGCACAGCGTTCAGCATGCGGCCAAGCGGCGTGCGCGTGAAGGCAAACATCAGCGCCACGCAAACAAAGGTGTAGATCGCAATCAAGTAATAGACCTGAATCGCAGGGCCAAAAGTGATGCCGAAAAAGCCCTGCCCCACCACGCGATTGGCGGATACGCCGGCCTCGCCACCGAAGAATTCTGAGAACATCAGCGACATCGCAAACACCAATTCCGCCATGCCCAGCGTGATCATCGCAAACGGCGTGCCCGCCTTCTTCGTCGTCACATAACCAAACAACACCGCGAAGCCCAAGCCTGCTAAGCCGCCCACAATCGGCACCAAGCTCACTGGAATGGCCAGCTTGCCGCCCGAGGCCATATTGAGCGCATGAATCGCCATATAAGAGCCGAGGCCGGTGTACACCGCATGGCCAAAGCTGAGCATGCCGCCCTGGCCGAGCAACATGTTGTACGACAGGCAAGCAATGATGGCAATGCCCATTTGCGCGAGCATCATGGTAGATAGGCCGCTCGTGAAAATGAGCGGCGCAACGATCAAGAGCAAGGCAAACAAGCTCCAAACCACCCAGCGCCCGATGTTGAGCGGCTTAAATTCGTAATGTGATTTGCTCATACTCCTAGCCCTCCCTCGTACCAAGGAGACCCTTGGGCCGGAAGATCAGAATCAACACCAAGAAGAGATAAGGCAAGATCGGGGCCATTTGCGAAATGGTGAGTTTGAGCACTGAATTGTTTTTCGCTGCGTCAGACAGCTGCATGCCCAATTGCTGCGCTACGCTGACGATGGAGTAATCAAACGCCACAGCGAAGGTCTGAATCACGCCAATCAAAATCGAAGCGAGAAACGCGCCCGACAGCGAACCCATCCCACCCACGACGACAACGACAAAGATCACCGAGCCCACTGCCGCTGCCATCGCAGGCTCAGTCACAAAGGTGCTGCCGCCGATCACGCCAGCTAAGCCAGCCAGAGCAGCGCCAGCACCAAACACCATCATCAACACGCGTGGTACGTTATGCCCCAGTGCTTCTACCGTATCTGGGTGTGTTAGCGAAGCTTGAATCACCAAGCCAATACGTGTACGCGTGAGTAGCAGCCATACGGCAATCAACATCGCCAAGGCCACCAGCATCATGAAGCCGCGCGTTGCAGGAAAGAGCGAGCAGACGATCCGCACGGAGGCGTCAGCTGACGTACATAATTCGGGCCCTGCTTGCCCCCAGACGAAACTGAGGCCATCTTTGGCGTGATTCACCAAAGTAAACAGCGGGCCTTTCAAAGCATCGGGTGGGCTGAACGATACTGCAGAGCGCCCCCATACCAATTGCACCAACTCTAAAAGAATATACGATAGGCCGAAAGTAATGAGCAACTCAGGCACATGCCCATATTGATGTACTTTGCGCAATGCATATTTCTCAAACATCGCACCCATTGCGCCCACCACAAGCGGCGCAACAAGCAAGGCAGGCCAAAAGCCGATGATGCCGCTCACGGTGTAGCCCACATAAGCACCCACCATATAAAACGAGGCATGCGCAAAATTAAGCACGCCCATCATGCTGAAAATCAACGTAAGGCCTGAGCTCAGCAAAAACAACAACAGCCCGTAGCTGAGGCCATTGAGCATGGAGATGATGATGAATTCCATAGGT
>JANMFP010000158.1:0-3649 GCA_031378135.1 Variovorax sp.
AATGCGCGGCAATGTAGGCGGCAAGCCCCATGCGATTTCGCGCCATGCGCCACGCATCAGTTTGCATAAATTCATCGCTTCCTCAGCGTGATCGCATAGCGCGCGCAGCACGATGACTTGAGCGTGTGGTTTGGTGATGCCGGTGGTGCGAGCGAGCGGATGCGTGGCAGCAATTTCTCTGGATTTTGATAAAAAAAGCTCGGTAGCCGGCGTATTTATTGGGCTGCCTGCTATGAAAAAGAGAGTAGCTAGGCAGGTATGACCATTCATACCGAGGGGGGATTTCAAGAGGCGCTGGTCATCGGCTGCGATACAGCCGCGCTCTAGCCAAACTCTGGCAGGATGCGTGGCGTTGATCAGCTCGGTGTGCAAAGTGAATTGGCCGCGCTCGAAAGGCTGATCGGCGGCGCGCAGGCCCAAGGTGGTGATGTCCCAGCCGATCATTTGGGCGGTGGGGGCGAGCTCGATTTCCAGCCGATTTTCTGCAAGGCAGCCGCTGTAGGCGATGTTCTCAAGTGGCAGCCATTCAAGGCGCGCGCCTTCGGCTAAAGTCACTCGTGTGCGTTGCAGGGCGCTCTCGCCATTCGTTTTATAAAAGCGTGTCGCACCGGGTGTGGTAATCAGCGCGTGGGCTTGCTCGCCAACTTGAATATCCACCTCCAACTCATCGCCGCCCGCCACGCCTCCTGGCGGATGAATCAGCACGTTGTGGCAGATTGCATTGCCTTCGGGATACAGGCTTTGCAGGATGCGCAACGGCCCATCGTGGACAAAATCGAGCAGCGTTTTGCCGGTTTGCTCACGGTAATTGAGCTTGAGTTGTGCGTACCAAGACATACTTATAGACTATAAAAAAGATAGCAGTTTGCGCAATATTTATGCCGGCTACACCGTGTTTTTATATAAAACTCAGTGCAAAAGGCAAGCTAAGCATGCCAAGTAGCGTAGAGAGCGTGACCAAGCCAGCAACAAACGAACCGTCCAGCCCCATTTTGACGGCGAGCACGTAGCAATTTGAAGCCGTAGGCATAGCGCTGAACATCAGCAAGATGCTGGCTTGCGCTTTGTTCAGATTAAAAAGTTGAACCAAGCCAACAGCGATCAACGGCAGCAACAGATGGCGGATGCTCAGCAGCGCCACGCCGGCTCGCAAGCGGCTGGTTGTGCTGAATGCAACGCCAAGCTGCAAGCCCGCGCCTGCAGCCATGAGGCCAAGCGGCAGCGCGGCTTGCCCCATTCGGCTGACCGAAGGTTCAGCAAATTTAGGCACCGAGATGCCAAGTAGATTGGCGATCAGGCCGCAAACGGTAGCGATGATCAGTGGATTCTTGAGCAGCGCTTTGCCAAAGCCTTGGCCAGAATGCCGAGCCATCGGCCACGTCGCTGCCATGTTGAAGATCGGCACACACACGCCGATCACCACAGCAATCAACAGCAAACCGCTTTGCCCACCCAGCCGCTCAGCGAGCGCCAACGCGATGTATGAATTGAAGCGAAACCCCACTTGCGCGCTGCTGGCGAAATCGTTCCGTTGCACGCCGGGCAACATGGCCACGCTGTAGGCGAGCATCACAGCGCAGGCGGCTAGCGCCAGCGCTGCGCCAACCAAACTGCTGGCGGCTTTCCAATCGAGCGGCGAGCGTGAAATGGAATAAAACAGCAGAACAGGAAAAAGGACGTAATACACCAAGGTATCCATCTGATCCCAAAGCGGGCGATTGAGTTTGGTGAAGCGGCAAATCAGGTATCCGCACACAATCAGGGCGAAATCGGGGAAGAGGAGTTGGGCGAAATGCATGCGTTGAGAGTGGTTATTTGCCAAGCAATCGGGTAAACCTGTATGGGTTAGCCACAATGGATTGCGTTGTAGGAATGCTTAATATAAATGCTTTGAAATCTTGCTTATTTAGTCTATCTATCATTGGAGTTTTCTATGCCTGCTTTGTCTACTTTGCATCAACGAATTACTTTTAAGACCATAGCGCTCGGCGTAGTATCTCTGGCCGCTAGCAGCTTGATACATGCGCAAAATTACCCCAACAAACCGGTCACGTTGCAAATTCCATTTGCGCCTGGTGGCACAACCGACATTATCGGTCGCGTGATTTCTGAGCCACTCGGTAAAGCCTTGGGGCAAAGCGTGGTGGTGATTAACAAAGCGGGTGGAGGTGGCTCTGTTGGTGCCAACGAAACGGCCAAAGCAACGCCAGATGGTTACAGCCTCGGCATGGGCACGGTGTCTACCACCGCATCCAATCCAGCGATCAATCCCAAAATTCCGTACAACCCTGCCACAGATTTCACACCGATCATCAACATTGCTGCGACGCCGAACATCATTGCAGTGAATCCGAAATTTCCCGCCAAAGATTACGCAGGCTTCATTGCTGAACTCAAAAGAAATCCCGGCAAATACAGCTACTCCTCATCGGGTACAGGTGGCATCGGTCACTTGCAAACGGAGCTGTTCAAAAACTTGGCAGGCGTCTTCATCACTCACATTCCTTACTCTGGCGCGGGCCCAGCGCTTCGCGATACCGTGGGCGGGCAGGTCGAAATTATTTTTGATAACGTGCCGTCTGCGCTGCCGCATATTCAAGGTGGTCGCTTGATTCCTATCGTCGTCGCCGCGCCTCAGCGCTTGGCTGCTTTGCCCAATGTGCCTACGTTTAAAGAAGTAGGCCTTGAGCCTGTGAACCGCATGGCTTATTACGGTATCGTGGGCCCCAAAGGCTTGCCGGCTGAGGTGGTGCAAAAAGTCAATGCTGGCGTGCGCACGGCGCTGCAAGATCCAGCGGTGCGCAAGCGCATTGAAGATACAGGCTCCATCGTTTTGGGTAATACGCCTGAGCAGTTTGCGCAGCAAATGGCGGCTGAATTAGCTGTTTATCAAAAAGTCGTGACCACTCAGAAACTCAAGCTCGATTGATTGGTTTGACAGAAGACAAGATCGATGCCTTCGTCAGCAATTTATGGCTTGAAGAAGGCCTAGCGAAAAACACGCTGGAGGCTTACCGGCGTGATTTGAGCTTGTATGCGGCGTGGTTGCTTGCAACCAGCGCTCGCAGCATTGAAGCCACTGAAGAGTTGGATTTGAGAGAGTATTTCGCAGCAAAACACGACAGCACGAAAGCCACCTCCGCCAATCGCCGCCTCACAGTGTTCAAACGCTTTTTTCGCTGGTGTTTGCGCGAGCGTTTGATGAGCGTTGATCCCACACTCAAACTGCTGGCAGCCAAGCAGCCGCCGCGCATTCCTAAAACGCTCAGCGAAGCCGATGTAGAGCTGCTGCTCGCTGCGCCTGACGTGACCACAGCCTTGGGCTTGCGTGATCGCGCGATGCTCGAACTCATGTACGCCAGCGGTTTGCGCGTGAGCGAGTGTGTGAGCCTGAAGGTGCATCACGTCAGCCTCACCGAGCATGTGTTGCGCACCTTTGGAAAAGGCAGTAAAGAGCGTATTGTGCCCTTCGGTGAGCATGCGGCCGATTGGATCACAAGGTATTTGCGCGATGCAAGGCCTGAGATTTTGAAAAAGCAACTCAGCGAAGATTTATTCGTCACAGCGCGCGGCAGCAAAGCAGGAGAAGCTATGACGCGCGTTGCTTTTTGGCAGACCATCAAGAAGCATGCATTGACAGCTGGCATCA
>JANMFP010000167.1:0-3368 GCA_031378135.1 Variovorax sp.
AGAAATCGCCGCTTGGGTGCACGGCACAGGCGATTTGCCCATGCAAGAACTCCTTGAGGCCAACGGTGTGAGCATCACGCCTGAGCCCGGCGCATCGCTGCCGATGGCGCAGCGGCTGGGTTTGCGCGTGAGCGAATCCAGCGGGGCGCTCATGATCAAAACGGTGCTGAATGGCGGCTTGGCGGAGCAATCTGGATTTGCTGCAGGCGATGAATGGCTGGCTGTAGATGATTGGCGCATTCACCGCCTCGAAGACATCGCCCTGCTCTGCGGCGCGGCAAGCCAAACGATAGCCACCGTCTCGCGCGACAAACGCCTGCTGCGCTTGCCGCTCAGCCTGCCCAAAGGCGCGCAAGAGCCCAGCAGCAGCTTCATGCTGCGCTCATCCAAAGACGAGCTGCTCAGCGCATGGCTGCTTGGTTAAAGCCTCTGTTGCTGGCTCTCGCTGCCGCAGTGCTGTTGCATCTGCTCAGCCTGATGGGCATCAGCACGCAAATGCAAAGCACGGGTGCGCTGGCGCAAAAATCTGATCCGTTGTTTACGCGAACGATTGAAGCCGCATCACCGCAAACCGATGCACCCCCACCTGAGTTGCCTCAGCCCGAAGCGCTACCTTCACGCTTGCCTCCACGCCCTCCTACAGCCACTGCGCTCAGCCAACCAGCGGTCACAGAAACCGTTGCCGTGCAACGACCTTCCGAGCCTGAGCCTGTTGCTGTGACACCGACGGTTGCTCTCGTCACGCCCACCCTCGAGCTTGAAACCACGACGGCAGCAGTGAGCACACCCGCGCAGACACTTAGCGCCCAACCCGCAGGCGCAACAGACAGTCTGCTCATCACCGGCCGATGGCCAGCCGATACGCGCCTGTCCTACAAGCTCACCGGCTATTACCAAGGCGAGATTTTTGGCAGTGGCCAAGTGCAATGGACGCGCGAGGGCGAGAACAGCGAGCGCTACCAAGTGCGCGTGATCGTTGATGCGGGCCTCTATGAACTACGCATGACGAGCCAAGGCCGCGTGAGCCCGCAGGGGCTGCTGCCCGAGTCGTTTGAAGAGTATTCCAAGCGCATCTTAGCCAGCCCGCGTATCCGGCCTTTGAAGCTGGAAGACAACGAATTGATTTTAGAGGGCAACCGCCGCGTGAGCCGCCCTGCAGATGATCCGAATGGCGTGCAAGATGCGGTGAGTCAGTTCATTGATATTGGCCACCGTTTCGAACAAGGCCGTGCCAAACTTCAAGCGGGGCAGACGCTGCGCATCTGGCTCGGCCGCCCCGGTGGGCTGGATGAATGGATCTACGACATTGGGGAGGCCGAGACAATGAATCTGCCGCGCATTGGGCCTGTCGCTGTGCACGAGCTCAAACCCCGGCCTCTTGCCAAACCGCGCGGCACCATCACGATGAGTTTTTGGCTCGCGCCCAGTTTGCAATACCTTCCTGCCAAAATACGCATTCAGCTCAATTCTGAAGCTTATGCCGAGTTAATCGCCGATCAAATCCAACAAAGATAGAGACACTATGAACACCCTCTCGCCTGCTGTTTTCCCCACCGCTATCGCTGGCAGCCTACCCAAACCCGCTTGGCTCGCCGAGACAAATAAGCTCTGGCCGCAATGGAAAGCGCAAGGCGATGAACTGCAGCAGGCCAAGCTGGATGCCACTTTGCTCTGGATCAAGGCGCAAGAAGATGCTGGCCTTTCCGTGATTGGCGATGGCGAGCAATCGCGCCAGCATTTCGTACACGGCTTTCTCGAAAAAGTTGAAGGCATTGATTTCGCCAACAAAGTAGAGATGGGCATCCGCAACGATCGCTACAAAGCCATGGTGCCGCAAGTCATTGCGCCCTTGAAGCTCAAAGGCCGCGTGCATGCGGCAGAGGCACAATTTTGCCGCGCACACACGAATCGCTTGCTCAAATTCACCTTGCCCGGCCCGATGACCATGGTCGATACCGTGGCCGATCGCTTCTATGGCGACCGCGTGAAAATGGCTTTTGCTTTTGCCGAGCTGCTCAACATAGAAGCCAAAGCATTGCAAGCCGATGGTGTAGACATCATCCAGTTCGATGAGCCTGCCTTCAACGTCTATATGGCCGAGGCCGCAGACTGGGGCGTGAAAGCGCTCGAAATCGCCTGCCAAGGCATTACAGTGAAGAAAGCCGTACACATTTGCTACGGCTACGGGATCGAAGCCAACAACGCCTGGAAATCGACGCTCGGTGAGCAATGGCGCCAATATGAACAGGTGTTTCCGGCGCTGGCGTCCAGCAGCATCGATCAGGTGAGCTTAGAGTGCTTTCATTCGCATGTGCCCCCCGAGCTGATGAAGCTGCTAGGCGACAAAGAAGTCATGGTCGGCGTGATCGATGTAGCCAGCGACGTGATTGAGACGCCAGAGCAAATCGCCGAAACCATTGGCAAAGCCCTTCAATACGTGCGCAAAGACAAACTGATTGCCTGCACCAACTGCGGCTTAGCGCCCATGAGCCGCGAAGTCGCGACGAAAAAGCTGCAAGCTTTGGCAGCGGGTGCAAAGTTGGCTGGTGCGCAGTTTTTATAGAGATTTCGAAGCCAAATCGGCCATTCGCCGGCATAGAATCTGCGCGGATAGCTATGATTTTGATAGTCTGCAGAAGATAGACTGGCGTATTAAATTCTTCTTGCGCAAATTGATATTTACATCAATAATATCGGATAAACCCGATATTTTGATTTAAATATCAAATGCAAACCCTCCAAGAACTTGGTCAATCCGTCGCACAACGCCGCAAATCACTCGGTTTGCAGCAAGGCGAGGTGGCCTTACGTGCGGGAATTACGCCTGAATCTCTCTCGCGCTTTGAGCGCGGGCGTTCGGCAGAATTTGGCGCGCGTAAGTTGCTAGCCGTGTTGGCCGTATTGAATGCCGAGCTGGATGTCATCGCGCTAGGTCAAGCGGGCAATCTCGATATGCTGCGCGCTGAGCGCTCTGCGGCGATCTTGCCAAGCGCCGGCTCGCCCACAGTCGGAGAAAAGGGCTGATGAAACTCGGCGTGTATGTGCTCGGCCAACAAATCGCAACGCTTGAACAGGCCGGCGATTTCAAAAGCATCCTCTCGTATTTGCCTGAAGCAGCGCAAGATGCTTTTGTATCGCTCACCATGCCTGTGCGGTTAGAGAGCTATGTGTGGGACGATCAGCTCCCGCCTGTGCTGCAAATGAATCTGCCCGAAGGCTATTTGCTGCAAGTGTTGCAAGAGCAGTTTGGGCCGCACATGGGTGCCAGCCCGATTGCGCTGCTCAGTGTGATTGGCCGCAACATGGTGGGGCGCGTGCAAGTAGCCGCAGTGGGGGCTGCGCTAAGCGAGCCCGCCAAGCCCATCGAA
>JANMFP010000201.1:0-7221 GCA_031378135.1 Variovorax sp.
AACGATCTGCTCGCGCGGCCAGTGCTGCACGCCCGCCTCTTGCCTAGCATGCAGCGAAGGCGCGTAGCCATCTTGCATAGGCATGAGCGCGCCGGCGAGCAAACCATCGCTGCTCGCTGCGCCCAAAGCATTGCGCTGTGCATGGCAGGCGCTGCAATGGCCCAAACCATTGACCAAATAGCGGCCACGTTGAATTTCATCAACATTTGAGGCAGTTTCAATGCTTTTTAGGCCACTAGCCGGCATATGATCTGCTCGGAGTGCTATTGAATCAGTAGCGTTCGATGTTTGATCTGCTGAGAAAAACAACACCCGCCATACCGCCATCGCCAGCTGAGTGTTGAACGGAAAGGCCAGCTCATGCGCTTTGTTTGTTTGCGCAACAGGCTTCACGCCGCTTTGAAAATAAGCAAAAAGCGCATCACTGTCGGCGCGATTGACATGCGTGTAATTCGTGTAGGGAAAAGCCGGTGTGAGCAAGCGGCCTTGGGCGTTGACGCCATGCTTCATCGCACGATAAAAAGCCTCGGCGCTCCAGCTGCCGATGCCATGCTGAGGATCGGGCGTGATGTTGCTCGCATAGACCGCACCAAAGGGCGTGTGGATCGGCTTGCCACCTGCAAAGGGCTCACCTCCGCGCGCGCTGTGGCATGCAGCGCAGTTGCCCAGTTTGGCCAAGTATTCGCCTTGCTGGACGAGCTGCGCATCATTTTTTAGACTATTTTTGAAGTCTTTTGCGCTGTTAGCCGGCATATCTATTGCTCGGAATGCTACTAATTCGATAGTAATCAAACTTAAAAAAATAATCAGCATGGCCGCGAGCGTTGCTGCTGCGATGAGCAAACAGCGCTTGGCTGCGGATGCGGTTTGCCAAATGCGCAGCTTCATTTCACGCCTCCGCAAGGCATGGGCATCTGCGAAGAAGCAATCGGGGCGCCAGCTGAAATCTGCACTGGCTGCGCCGCCAGCCAAGTAACCGCCGCGCTCACATCTTCCGCGCTCAGCTTGCGAGCGATTTGCGCCATGCAATCGGGCGCTTGTGCTTTGCGCATGCCAGTTTGCCAAGCCCCGAGCTGGCCTGCCATGTAATCGCGCGGCAGGCCGAGCAGGCCAGGGATGGCAGAGCCCGCTCCTACGCCTTGCAAGCCTGCGCCTTGCAAAGCTGCGCCGTGGCAGCTCGCGCATGCTGCGATGCCCTTGGCTGGATCGCCACGCAGCGCCAATTGCTGGCCGCGCTGCATGGCGGCTTGAGTCGTGCCGGCAGGCGGCGCTTGCGGCTCGGGATAGGGCAATTGCAAAAGCGAGAAATACTGCGCCATCTCCATCAAAGCCGCATCGCTTTGATGCTCCACCAAGCCCACCATCAAACCATAATGCCGCCGGCCATCGCGAAAATTCAGGAGTTGGTTGTAGAGATACTGCGCTGGCTTGCCAGCAATGCGCGGGAAATACACTTCATTGGCCGTGCGCCCCACGGTAGCTGTTGATCCCGCGCCGTGACAGGTCGTGCAGGCTTGCATGCGTTTGGCATTGTTCTGCATCGCGCTCTGTAGTGAGCTTTGTGTCGAGCTTTGTGCAAAGCTATGGTGCGACACGCTAAGCGCGATGAGCAATGCGAGGAAGCGAATGATTTTCACGGTTTGATGTTAGCGACATCAGCATACAAGCACATGCTGCAAGGGCATGGCTGCAAGGGCATGGGGGCTTGCTCCGCCCACCATCAATAACTGCGCCCCGCTTTGTAAGCTGCGCTGCTTCGCGGCGCGAGCGCCGTCGCCTGCGCCAGCCGCGCTCTGGCCTGCCCCACATGCGCATGCGTGATCGCCAAGCCCAACGCATCGGCGGCATCTTTGCCTGGCAAGCTCGGCAGTTTGAGCAAACGCATCACCATCTCTTGCACCTGCGCCTTCGCGGCCTTGCCATGCCCCGCCACAGCTTGCTTCATTTGCAAAGCCGTGTATTCGGCCACCGGCATATCGAGCGACACCAGTGCTGTGACGCATGCGCCGCGCGCTTGGCCGAGCAGCAGCGTGGCCTGCGGATTCACATTCACAAACACGATCTCCACCGCCGTTTGCTCTGGCTGATAAGTCGCCACCACCTCGCGCACACCGTCATATAACACCTTGAGCCGCGCTGGCAAATTACCGCGATCCAAATGCGTGGTGGTGATCGTTCCGCTGGCGATGTATTGCAAATGCCCGCTGTTCATCTCCAGCACGCCAAAGCCAGTGATCTGCAAGCCGGGATCAATGCCTAGGATTCGCATCTCAGAGGTCAAAATACCAACGCACGGAATGGAAAAACACCGGTGCAGCAAAACACAGCGCATCCACACGATCCAAGAGCCCCGTTGCGCCCGTTACAGAGCGCGCGCCGCTCCAATTCGTCACGCCGCGGTCGCGCTTCAAAGCCTTCATCACCAAATGCCCCAAGCTGCCCGAGGCGCAAGCAATCAAAGCCATGCCGAGTGCTTGGCCTGGCTTGAACGGCGTGATGCCCGCAAGCATAGCGCCCACCAAGCCGCCTGCTGCCACACCAATCACAAAACTCGTCCAAGTAAAGCTCGTGCTGATTTGCGGCGCACGCGGTGATTTTTTGAGCCAGCGTTGCATCACATGCTGTACCACCATGCACACCTGCACGGTAAACACGAGGAAAAACACAAGAAACGCATTCTTCGCTTCATTCCAACGCGGAAACTCCAAGAGCAGCAGCGCCGGCACATGGCTCATGCCATACACACACACCATGATGCCCCATTGCAACTTCGCATTGCGCTCCAAAAAGCGTTGCGGATCGTTAGCCAAAGCGCTCACCACAGGAATCGCCAAAAACACATAGACCGGGATGAACACAGTAAACAAATCAAATCGCTCTGCGATCACGAGGTAAAACTGAATCGGCAACACGATGAAAAAAGCCAAGATTAAGCTGCGATGATCCCCGCGCCGCGTGGGCGAGAGCGTCATGAATTCGCGCAGCGCAAAAAACGCCACTGTGGCAAAAAGCCAAGTCGCCACCGTCTCGCCCAACACCCAGCCCAGCCAAAACACAAGAGACACGATCCACGAGGTTTGCAGCAAGCCTGTGAGGCGCTTGATCTCTTCAGCCCAGGCCCTGCCACGCTCCGTTTCCCTCTCGCGGAATGCCAGGGCAAACAGCAGCAAGGAGGCGAGCAGCAGCAGGCCAAACAAAATAATAAACAGCAGCCCGACTTGGCTGGTTGCAGAAAGATTGCGCAAAGTCTGTGTCATGGTTTTACACCTCTCTCAGTGCAATCACAGCATCGCGCGCCCGCTCGGCAAAAACCGCATGGTCTTCGAGCCAATTCTCTTCCCCCTGCCCGCTGCGCTTGACCTGCATCGGCGCGCCAAACGTCACACTGCACAACACCGGCACCGGCACCACTTCCCCCTTGGGCAAGAGGCGCTGAATATTGTTGATCCACGCCGGCACGAGCACGACATGCGGAAATTTGAGCGCAAGGTTATACAGTCCGCTTTTAAAGCGCTGCGGCTGCTCCTCATGCCCGCGCGTGCCCTCGGGAAACAAAATAATTGAATCGCCATTGGAGAGCGCCTCGATCAAAGGCGTCAGCGGATCACTCAACACACCGCTTTCATCCGCCTTCTTCTCCCGCTCCACATACACAGCGTTAAACACCTTGCTCGTGATCCAATGCTTAAAAGGCGTTTTCGTCCAATAATCCTTTGCAGCAATGGGCCGCGTGATGCCACGCAATTCAGCAGGCAAAGCCGCCCAAATCATCACCAGATCCGCGTGGCTTTGGTGATTCGCAAAATAAATCCGCTGCTCTGCCTTAGGCGGGCATCCATGCCAGCGTGCTTGCGCCCCAGTCAGCAGACGCACCAAGCCCAAAAGAAACCAACCCATTAGTTTTGCAAGCATGTCTGGATGTTAACCGCACGTTACCGGGCCTCTCGCTCGTAAAGCGCCTTAAAATGCAAACGCTTTATAAGCGTAAACACCACGTATAAAAACTTTGGCCCAAGGCGCTCCGCCTGAACCCACCGAAGAATATCTGCAACCAACTCAGATCAACGCCAGCAACATCGTTCTACAGCCTTATGACGTTTATTTCTGTTGTTCTATCTGGTGGAGTGGGCACGCGTTTATGGCCAGTCTCGCGTCAAGCAAGCCCCAAGCCCTTTATGAAGTTAGGCGGCAAAGCCCTGCTTGAGCAAGCGATTGCCCGCGGCCAAGCCTGTGGCACGGATGAGCTGCTTGTGGTGACCAACCAAGATCATTTGCTTTTAACGCAGAGCCTGATCGACGAGATGGCAGATCCGCCTCGCACCAGTTATCTTCTCGAGCCCACAGGCCGCAATACTGCGCCGGCGATTGCTTTAGCTGCACTCGCAGTGGCCAAGCGATACGGCACAGAAACCGTGATGCTCGTTCTGCCCGCCGATCACCTCATCCCAGACACCCAAGCCTTTGCAGAAGATGCGCTCCAAGCAACCCGGCATGCCCAGCAAGGCCAATTGGTCGTCTTTGGCATTCAACCCACCTCACCAGAAACTGGCTACGGCTACATTGAAGTGGCGCAAATCGCTGCAACCGCCCAACCCGTGCTCAAATTCGTTGAGAAGCCAGATCAAGCCAAGGCTGAGGCGTATCTCGCTACCGGCCGCTACTACTGGAACAGCGGCATGTTTTGCTTTACCGCTGGCACACTGCTTGATGCACTCGCTCAGCATGCGCCTGCAGTCTTGCAAGCTGCGCAGCATACGTTTGCGACGGCACACGATTCTGGCAACGGCACTGGCAACGGCACGGGCAACGACTCAGGCCATTCAGCTCACCCAAAAAGTGCCGCGCAAATCACGCGGTTTGAAGCGCAAGCCTTCGGCCTGCAACCCAACATCAGCATCGATTACGCCATCATGGAGCGAGCGGCTAACGTCATGCTCGTCCCCGCTCAATTTGCATGGAGCGATGTCGGCTCTTGGCAAGCTGTAGCTAACGCGCATACACCCGATGCGAACGGCAACACACGTACAGCCACAGAATCGATGGATTGGGTGGCTATAGACACCACCGATACCCACATCCATTTTGACCACGCCCATCTTGACGCCCGAGGGCAAATCGAACACCCAGGAAAAAAGCGCATTGTGGCAACCATCGGCATCAAAAATGCCATCGTTGTACTCACGCCAGACGCCCTGCTCATCGCGGATAAAACCCGCAGCCAAGATGTGAAAAAAGTGGTCGATGCGCTCAAGCAACGACAAATCAACAACGAACAGATTCAAGCCAACAAGGCACCCAGCGATCTGTTACCTCACACCGTCTCGCGGCCTTGGGGAAGCTACACCACAATCAAAGAAGAAGAAGGCTACAAAGTCAAGCGCATCATCGTGCTCCCAGGCCAAGCGCTGAGCCTGCAGTATCACCACAAAAGAGCAGAGCATTGGACGGTGGTCAAAGGCCAAGGCATCGTTCAAATCGGTGAAATCGAGTATTCCACCCACGCAGGCGAGTATCACTACATTCCGCGTGGGGAAAAGCATCGCCTCACCAATAAAGGCATAGAAGAGTTGGTGCTCATTGAAGTGCAAACCGGTAGCTATTTGGGTGAGGACGATATCGTTCGCTTGCAAGACCAATATGGACGCGTTTGATTTGTTTGCAACTGCAATCCGGCGCAATCAAATAACAAGCAGCGAGCAGCAAGCAACCTCCTCTAAAATTCAACAAACCGACAAATAAAAGAAATCAAATGACCCAAAAAATACTCGTCACTGGCGGAGCAGGATTCATCGGCTCAAATTTCGTTTTGGATTGGTGCAAAACGCAATCTTCTGCTGTCATCAATTTAGATGCCCTCACATATGCTGGCAATCTTCATAATTTGAATGATTTGCATGGCAATGCGCAGCACACCTTCATGCATGGCGATATCAACGATGGTGCGTTGCTTGCTGACTTGCTTCAAACCCACCAGCCTAGCGCCATCGTTCACTTTGCTGCAGAAAGCCATGTGGATCGCTCCATCCATGGCCCCGAAGCCTTCATCCAAACCAATATCGTCGGCACATTTAGACTGCTAGAAGCCGTGCGCAGCTATTGGTCTGGTTTGCCTGCTGAACACAAGCAAGCTTTCCGCTACTTGCATGTTTCTACAGATGAGGTGTATGGCTCGCTCAGCCCGCAAGCACCCGCGTTCACCGAAAAGCACACCTATGAGCCCAACAGCCCATATAGCGCGAGCAAAGCCGCCAGCGATCATCTTGTGCGCGCTTATCACCACACCTACGGCCTGCCCACACTCACCACCAATTGCTCTAACAATTACGGCCCGTATCACTTCCCAGAAAAGCTCATCCCGCTCATGATCGTCAACGCCCTAGCGGGGAAAAGCCTCCCCATCTATGGTGATGGCATGCAAATCCGCGATTGGCTCTATGTGAAAGACCATTGCAGCGCGATTCGCCGCGTCTTAGAAGCTGGCAGACCAGGCGAGGTTTATAACGTCGGCGGCTGGAACGAAAAACCCAATATCGACATCGTCAACACCATCTGCACCTTGCTCGATGAATTGCGCCCACGCGCTGATGGGCAAAGCTATTCCAGCCAAATCACCTACGTCAAAGATCGCCCCGGCCATGATCGCCGTTACGCCATTGATGCCAGCAAAATTCACAATGAGCTCGGCTGGAAACCCGCAGAGACATTTGATACTGGCATCCGCAAAACCGTTCAGTGGTATCTGGATCACCCAGAATGGGTCGCCCAAGTGCAAAGCGGCAGCTACCGCGATTGGGTGCAAAAGCAATACGCTTAAAATTTAAACACCATGACTATCCAACGCAAAGGCATCATCCTCGCAGGCGGCTCCGGCACACGCTTGCACCCTGCCACACTCGCCATCAGCAAACAGCTGCTCCCGGTGTACGACAAGCCCATGGTGTATTACCCGCTCAGCACCCTGATGCTCGCCGCCATTCGCGATATTCTCGTCATCAGCACCCCGCAAGACACACCGCGCTACCAGCAGCTCTTAGGCGATGGCAGCCAATGGGGCATCAGCCTGCAATACGCCATCCAGCCCAGCCCCGATGGCCTAGCGCAAGCCTTCATTTTGGGTGACACATTCATTGGTAATTCGCCCAGCGCCCTTGTGCTCGGCGACAACATCTTCTATGGCCATGATTTCCAGCATCTCTTGGGCGCAGCAGACCAGCAAACCCA
>JANMFP010000545.1:0-14802 GCA_031378135.1 Variovorax sp.
CGCTCAAAAAGCGTGAGCACGTAGTGGCTGGGCATGCCCTCAGAAAAGCAATCGACAAAATAATTGGTGTTTTCAATGCCGCCTTTGCAGCCAGCCAAGCGCGTGACTTGGCCTAAACCCAGCTCTGTAAACAGAGCGGCAGCGACTTCTTCGGAAACTTCGGTGTAGACAGCCATGAGAGGGATATGGGTATTGCAATCGGGAGTTGAAAGGATTGTAGAGGGTGGACAAGCGTGGACAATAGAGCGATGACTGAAGAAACTAGCCTCTCAAAAATTCCCTCTAACCGACTCTTGCTGGTTGATGGCTCCAGCTATCTGTATCGTGCATTTCATGCCATGCCCGATTTGCGCGCTGTGCCAGGCGATCCAAGCAGCCCAGCCACAGGCGCGATTCGCGGGATGATCAATATGATGGCTTCGCTGCGCGCGCAGTTTCCTTCCAAATATGCGGTGTGCATTTTTGATGCAAGCGGGCCTACGTTTCGCGATGAGCTGTATCCTGATTACAAAGCCAATCGCTCGGCGATGCCCGATGATTTGCGCAGCCAAATCGAGCCGATTCATGAGGTGATGCGTTTGCAGGGCTGGCCGGTGGTGGCTGTACCCGGCGTAGAGGCCGATGACGTGATCGGCACGCTGGCGCGGATCGGTGCAGAGCAGGGCATGGAAGTCATCATCTCTAGCGGCGATAAAGATCTTTCTCAGCTTGTGAACGAGCACATCACCATCATCGACACGATGAATGGCAAGAAGCGCGATATCGCCGGCGTGACCGCTGAGTTTGGTGTGCCGCCATCGCTCATGCTCGATTATCAAAACCTCGTGGGCGACACGGTAGACAACGTGCCGGGCGTGGAAAAGGTGGGCCCAAAAACCGCAGCTAAGTGGCTGATGGAATACGGCTCGCTTGAGAATTTGATGGCGCGAGCCGATGAGATCAAAGGCGTGGCTGGGGAGAATTTGCGCAAGGCGCGTGAGTGGCTGCCCAAGGGGCGCGAGCTGCTTCTGATCAAAACAGATTGTAATTTAGCAGGGCATATTAATGGCCTTCCTGCTATGGATTCAATAGCGCTTGGCTCAGACAATACGCCGGCTATTGCCTCATTACTCAGTGATTTTTATATCAAATATGGCTTCAAAGGGCTGGCGGCGAGCTTGGGGAAAAAATCTTCAGCCTCGTTTGCAGCACCTCAGCCTGTCATGGATGATTTGTTTGCTGAAGCTTCGCCCGCCACCAGCAGCGTGACGGATAAACATTACGAGACGATTCTCAATTGGGAGCAGTTTGATAAATGGCTGGAGAAAATCTTGGCGGCTGATTTGGTTGCAGTGGATACAGAGACCACATCGATTGATGAAATGCGCGCAGAAATCGTGGGCTTGAGCTTCAGCTGCAAGCCCGGTGAGGCCGCCTATATTCCGCTGGCTCATACCTATCCCGATGCGCCAGCTCAATTGCCTCTGAACGAAGTGCTCGCCAAGCTCAAGCCTTATCTGGAAGATGCAAAGCACAAGAAACTCGGCCAGCACGTGAAATACGATCGCCATGTGTTTGCCAACCATGGCATCGAAGTGCAAGGGTACGCCCACGATACGATGCTGCAAAGCTATGTGCTCGAAGTGCACAAACCGCATGGCTTATCCAGCCTAGCTGAGCGGCATGTTGGCCGCAAAGGGATCACGTATGAGGAGCTCTGCGGCAAAGGCTCGCATCAGATCTCGTTTGCACAGGTTGATATTGCGAAGGCTTCTGAATACTCTTGCGAAGATTCGGATCAAACTTTGGATGTGCATTTGGCGCTTTGGCCAAAGTTGCAAGCTCATGAAAAATTGCGCGCTGTTTATGAGCTGGAAATGGAAAGCTCGGAGAGCCTCTATCGCATTGAGCGCAATGGCGTGTTGATTGATGCACAACTGCTCGCCACGCAAAGCCACGAGTTAGGCGGGCGGATTTTGCAGCTGGAACGCCAAGCGCATGATCTCGCTGGGCAGCCGTTTAATTTGGCTTCTCCCAAACAAATCGGCGATATTTTCTTCACCAAACTGGGCCTGCCCGTTGTGAAGAAAACGGCCACGGGCGCGCCCAGCACGGATGAAGAGGTGTTGGAAAAATTAGCCGAAGATTACCCATTGCCCGCCAAAATTCTGGAGCACCGAGGCCTGTCTAAACTCAAAGGCACCTACACCGACAAGCTTGCTCAACTCGCACACCCGCGCACAGGCAGGGTGCACACGCATTACGCGCAAGCCGTGGCCGTGACGGGCCGTTTATCCAGCAACGATCCGAATTTGCAAAACATTCCTGTGAAAACTGCCGAAGGCCGACGTGTGCGTGAAGCTTTCGTTGCCGCGCCGGGCTCAAAAATAGCCAGCGCAGATTATTCGCAAATCGAGTTGCGCATCATGGCGCACATCAGCGGCGATGAGGCTTTGCTCAAGGCGTTTAATGATGGCATTGACGTGCACCGCGCTACAGCTGCAGAAGTTTTTGGTGTGGCTGCTCATGAGGTGAGCAGCGAGCAGAGGCGCTATGCGAAGGTGATCAACTTCGGTTTGATCTATGGCATGAGTGCGTTTGGTTTGGCCAAGGCGCTCGGCATCGACAACACCGCTGCGAAGAATTACATTGAGCGCTACTTTGCGCGCTTTGCTGGCGTGAAAACTTATATGGACGAAACGCGATTGGCAGCCAAGAGCAAAGGCTATGTAGAAACAGTGCTGGGCCGCCGCTTGTATTTACCCGAGATCAACAGCCCCAATGGCCCGCGCCGCGCAGGGGCTGAGCGCGCCGCGATCAATGCGCCGATGCAGGGCACGGCGGCTGATTTGATCAAGCTGAGCATGAATGCGGTGCAGCGGGAGCTCGATGCGAAAGCTTTAAAGACGAAGATGATCATGCAGGTGCATGATGAATTGGTGTTTGAAGTGCCCGAGGATGAGCTGCCCTGGTTGACCGTTGAGATTCCTCGCATCATGGCCAGCGTAGCTTCGCTCAAAGTGCCTTTGGTGGCAGAGGTTGGCGTGGGCCTGAATTGGGATCAGGCGCACTGAAGCTCTCAAACTTCAAGCGCAAGCTCCTACTTGCTTGCGATCAATTGATGGAGATCAATTGGGGATAATCAATTCAGGGTCAACGAAAAAGTAGCGGCTCCACCAATCAGCGCATGAAAGGCCGTATTCGTTGTGAAACTCAGGCCTGCGCGTCCCGCTGTCGGGCCAACAAAAAAGCCGTTAGCTAAGCCGGATGTATTGCAACTGGTCGTGCAGCTAACAGGAATCGTTGACAGTGGCACACTGAAGCTTGTGCTGGATAGCGTGCCGTTGCCTGTGATGTTGTAGGTTTCTGGTGGAAGAGATTCATAAGTTGCGAAATCCACTTGCAGACTGATGTTGATTGTTGGCACTGAGAAAGCGCCTATAAAAATACTGGCGGAGCTGAGCGTACCTACCGCACCGGTAGACGAAAACACGGGTGTGGCGCTGTCTTTGGAATAGCTTGCAGATGAAGGGAATAAAGCAGCAATGCCAGCTTGCGGTACGGGCGTGATGCTGCCCATCACGAATGCTGCAGGGCTAACGGGCGTATCCATGTTGCCCAGGCTCCACACGGAGTTTTGCCAGGTGCCAAGAATGAGCAAATCGCCTCCAGCAGCTGTGCCATTACTCTCCAAAATGGTGGTTGTGCCAAGCGTAGCCTGCTCGCCTGATTGGGCGGTGTAGCTCAAAAAGTTATTGCCGGCGAACGATGCCAAGCCTTCAGCATAGATGCGATGATCAGCGGCAGTGCTACCCTTGATGCCTGCGCCGGCATATGCCAAACTGACCTCTACGATGGGGTCTTCGATGATTGGATTAGGTGGTGTAGCAATTGGGGGGGTATTGACGACGGGCTTGGGCGGTACAGCGAGTGCCGTGCCATTCGCGTTGGTATCGTCGTTGCGCGCTGTGATCAAGCGGCGTGGCTCAGGGGGATTCCAGCTGGCGCGTTCGCGCGTGCGTGTGGGTAAGGTTTGGGCATTCGACACAATGGCAGACTCACCCAAGTTCAGGCCGATGCAGCCGGCTTGTGTACAGACCTCAATGGCATCTTGTTCGGTTGTGACGCCGAGCGTGCCATCAGGACGGTAAGCGGCAGAAAACCCCGAACCGCGAATACCGATGGTGGCGGTCGAGGTGGTGACTTTGTAGTTGTCTCGGTTGCGCTTTCCGATCAAACCGGTGAGTGCGCGCATTCCACCGCGCGCCAGATCCACGAGAAAGCTGTCTTGTTTGCCGTCGCCGGCATCGGCGTATTTGGTGATTTTGAATTGCGAGTTGGGTTGGAGTGACACCATGCCGCCGTCTGTGAAGCGCAATTGCGTGCGGCCTGTTGTGCCTGTGGTGATTAAATCGCCGCTTTCTACGCGGCCGCCGCTGCTTAAGGGTGCAGTCGTGGCTGAGCGTTGCACCGAGACGTCTCCCATGCTGAATTGCGCTGTGCCGGCGTTGGCTAAAACGCTAAGCGGATATGCACTGGCCAAAGCCAATAGCAAAGAAGTGCGCTGAATCGAGAGGGATTTTTTCATGTTGTTGTCCAAAAAGGAATCAAAATTCTCTGCGAGCGATCACGCTCAAGGTGTATTTGCTGCTGTCGTTGAGGACGATATTGGATGCGCTGCGGTTAAAGCTCAATTGCGGCTTGAAGCTCCACTTGTCAGCAAACGCCCATTGAGCGCCGATGTTGAGGTCGAGTTGAGTGTCTTCGCGCCTTATCAGAAACAGAGGGTCTGTGCCGCCGTATTTGCGCTTTTCAAGGCTGGCAGAGGCAAACAAGCGCCAGTTTTCAGTGAGCGGCATTTGCAAGCCGGCACGCAGGCCGAGCAGCCGTTGGCTCAAAAATACAAGAGCAGAATTATTAGGCTCTTCTTGGCCAATATATATGCCAGCATAAGAGATCAACGCGTTGCCGTGTTGCTGTGCATAGCTGGTGCCTAAGACTGTGCGGCGCGCATCGCGCGCAGCTTGCTCGGGGTAGTCAAGATTCGCAATTTGAAGGTAGGTGCCCCATTGGCGTGTGCCATCAGGCCGGTAAGTCCATTCGCCGGTCAGGCCGGAGATTCGGCGTAGGGTGTTGCCGCCAATGGCTGTTTGCCCTAAGTTAAACACGCCACTGAATTCATGCCGTTCTTCGCGGTAACTGAGGCCAGCGCTTGTGTCGATTTGGTCGATATTCAAATCGCTGGCGCCGTTGCCGTGTTTGCGGGTGCTGGCGTTGGCTTGACCAATGAAGGACCAGCGGGGTGCAAGCATGACCCGACCCGACAAACCTGCGCCCACATGCAAAAAGCTTGCATCGGTTTTTTGGCCAGACGGTAGCAATGTGAAAACGAGCCCTCCAAACGCTGGCACGGCAAAGCTGTTGTTTGAAGGGCCGCTGTTGACATTGCTGTCAAAACCGATACCGGTTTCAAAATGCAGGCGCATGGCCGAGCGCCCCGCCTCATCGACTTTATCAATGGCTTGCAGAAATTCATCAATCGTGCGCCCCACGCCTTCTGGCACGCCTTCAGCCTTAGTCTCTTGCAGCAGACTGCGGGCATTGGCGGTGTCGCCAACAGCAAACAGGGCGCGCGCCAGCTCGGCGCGTGCTCTGGCGTTACTCGGCTGAACGGCCAGCACACGCTCTAGCGCAAAGATCGCCCGGGCGAACTGCCCCGTTTCTAGCTGGGCTATGCCAAAAGCCAAATCAAAGTCAGGATCGCCCGCGCGCGCTGCCTCCAAGGGCGACAGCAGATCGATGGCTTTTGCCCCTTGACGGGCTTCAATGGCTTGCATGGCTTCTCGAACCGGTGCGTCTATCACAGCCCAAGCCGGGCTAGAAAGCAACAAACCAGCCCACGCAGACAAAGCAAAGCCATACTTTTTCAACAGTGTCTTGCGTGGCGAGCGGGGAAATAGATAGGGCTGGGACATCATGAGAAATTCAACTGTTTAACAGGAAAAGCCAGCTTGATTCGAGTGTGCAAGACACAAAATCCAGATGACACCATTTTTGCATCAATTGCTCATCTTAAATAAAGCGTGCCGAAACGAAATTGCTTTTTCGGGAATACCCGAGGCAACACAACTCTGCACCGAATATAAGATATTACTTATATTCTTATTTGATGAGAGCACCATGACATTTCCGCAGCAACCTGAACCCCAAGTTTTGGAAGACTCTTCCGAATCCATGCGGGTGTTTGAAATGGCAGCCGAGTTGTTTGGCGTGCTGTCCACGCCGATTCGACTGCAAATTTTGAGCTGCCTGTGCAATGGTGAGCGCTCCGCTGGTGAGCTTTTGGCGCATGTGGCAACGACGCAGCCTAATTTATCTCAGCATTTGGCCGTGCTGTACCAAGCCGGGATTTTGGCCAAACGCAAAGAGGGCGCGCAGGTTTTTTACCGTGTTCAAAGCGATAAAGCAGTCGCGCTTTGTCGCAGTGTGTGCACGCAAGTGGCGATTGAGCTCGATGAACCGATGCAATTGCCCGCTTCTGAGCGTTTGTTGGCAAGGGTGTGAAAAGCATGAATCGATTTCTAAAACAAGCGCCAGAAAATTTCTTGGCTCAGCAAGACATCGCAGCTGCGCGCGCAGAGCTCAAAGCTGGGCGGCGCGGATTTATCTCGTCTGCTTTTACTACAGCTTTGATAGCATCCAGCGCAGCAAATATGCCGGCTAGAGCCCAAAATGCTTCTAAAAATTCTTCTAAAAGTGCGTCTGAAGCAGGCGACCCCAATATTTTGGAACTGCCCGCGCACAGCAAAGCGCTGGGCCAAGCCGTGGCGGCGCGGGGCTATGGTATTCCGAGTGCATTTGAGAAAAACCTCCAACGCCGAGAAAGCCCGGGGCTCACGCGGGTGAGCCAAGCCAGTGTGAGCTTCACGCCGCTGCAAGGCCTCTTTGGCATCATCACGCCAAGCGGTTTGCATTTTGAGCGGCATCACCAAGGCTGGTGGGATATTGAGCCGGATAAGCATCGCTTCATGATCAATGGCAGTGACGACAGGATGCTTAAGAAGCCGATGGTTTTCACCATGGATGATTTGATGCGCTTGCCTTCGGTGAGCAGAATTCATTTCATCGAGTGCGGCGCGAATACCGGCATGGAATGGGGCAACGTGGCCGTGCCTACCGTGCAATACACGCATGGCATGATTTCTTGCAGCGAGTTCACCGGCGTGCCGCTGCGCTTGTTGCTCGATATGTGTGGCGCGGATTACAAGCGCGGCAAATTCGTGTTGGCCGAAGGCGCAGATGGCTCGGGCATGACGCGGACGATACCCATGAGCTTGATTGAGAATGATGAAGTGCTCGTGGCCTATGGGCAAAACGGCGAAATGCTTCGGCCTGAGAATGGCTACCCATTGCGCCTGATCGTGCCCGGCGTGCAAGGCGTGAGCTGGGTGAAATACCTGCGGCGCATTGAGCTGGGCGACAAGCCCTATGGCGCGAAAGATGAGGTGCTGCATTACGTCGATCTGCTGCCTGATGGTACGCATCGTCAATACAGCAGCATTCAAGAAGTGAAATCAGTGATCACGGGGCCCAGCGGCGGGCAGGTGCTGCTCGATATTGGCACGCATCAAATCACGGGTCTGGCTTGGAGCGGGCGCGGCAAGGTGCGCAAGGTGGATGTGAGCGTGGATGGCGGGCGCAATTGGATGCCCGCGCGCATGCAAACGCCTGTGCTGTCTAAATGCTTAACTCGGTTTAGCTTGCCTTGGAATTGGGATGGCAAACCCGCGCTCATCATGAGCCGCGCAACGGATGAGACGGGGCATATCCAACCGACGTATTCGGAGCTTCGCAAAGTGCGCGGATCGCGGAGCGTGTATCACAACAATGCGATTCAGACATGGCTGGTCGAAGAAAGTGGCGAGGTGAAAAATGTTCAGCTTTCTTGAAAAACTCAATACTAATGCGAATACCGGACGCAGAAGACGCAGAGGTTTCGCAGAAGACGTAAAAGAATACCAAGAGAAGACAAAAGCTGAAAAGACAAGTCAAACAAACGTCCTTGCAGATTGGTTTTCTCCTCATTCTTTTTTGAATTCGTTTTGTATTTTCTTTTCTGCGTCTTCTCCCAACCACTCCCTTCTCCCGCGTCCGGAAGTTTGGCTTTTAAGCTTGGCCTCGCTAACCACCTTAGCCACAGCACAAACCAAGTTCGAAGGCATCGGCCGTCCAGCCACGCCCGCCGAAGTCAAAGCTTGGGATATTGACGTTCGCCCTGATTTCAAAGGCCTTCCCGCCGGCAAAGGCTCAGTCGTTCAAGGCGAGAAGATTTGGGAGGCGCAATGCGCAGGCTGCCATGGCAGCTTTGGCGAGAGCAATGAAGTGTTCACGCCGATAGCCGGGAACACCACCGCGAAAGACATAGAAGCTGGTAAGGTTGCTTCGCTCCTACCTGGCGCGAACACGCCGCAGCGAACGACGCTCATGAAGCTCTCCAGCCTCTCCACGCTTTGGGATTATGTCAACCGCGCCATGCCTTGGACGGCACCGAAATCGCTCTCGAGCGATGAGGTCTATGCTGTGACTGCTTACATGCTCAACTTGGGCAACATCGTGCCGGCAGATTTCACGCTCAGCGATCAAAACATTCGCGAGGTGCAAAAGCGTCTTCCTAACCGTGATGGTAAAACCACCGCGCATGCGATGTGGCCAGGCAAGGAGCTGGGCGGAAGGCCCAAGCCCGATGTGCAAGGCTCGGCTTGTATGAAGAATTGCAAGGCTGATCCGAAGGTGGCGAGCTTCCTGCCGGCGCATGCGCGCGATGCGCATGGCAACCTGGCGGAGCAATCGCGCGAGTTTGGCGGTATGCGGGGTGCGGATACCACCAAGCCCTCCATCGTTTCTACCTCGGCGCAGGTTTTGAAGACAAATCAAACGCTCACCGGCAAAGAATCTGCGCTGGGTGCTACGAATTCAGGAGCGGCTACAGTTGCTTCTTCCGCACCTTCTGGCGCACCAGTCGCCGTACCAGTAACCACACCAACACCCGTTCCCACACCCGCGCCATCATCAGCCGGTGTGGCCGCAGCGGCCTCGCTCAAATCCGCTGACGTCATGCCCACGCTCCAAAAATTCGCCTGCATCGCCTGCCACGGTATGGACAACAAACTGGTCGGCCCGAGCTTCAAAGAGATCGTCGCCAAGCAAGGCAAACACGCCGATGCGCAAGCCTACCTTGCTGGAAAAATCAAAAATGGCTCTCAGGGCGTGTATGGACAAATTCCCATGCCAGCGCAGAGCATTAGCGAGGCGGAAGCTGCACGGGTGGCGCAATGGCTGGTGCAAGGCGGGCAGAAATGAATTCAAGGGTAAGCCAAAAGCTAAGAATTTGGCATGTGCATATGACGAATTCATCGCAACCAACCCACTTACTGCGTCCTCCATACATGCTTCGCAGCCGTTAGGGCAACAGCGGATACGCAAAACCTCTGAGACTTTTACAATCTATTCATTCACTTTTCACTTAACAGGAGCTAAGCAACCCATGAAACGTCGTGACTTAAATCAAAAAGGCGCTGCCGTGATCGCGCTCGCAGCTGGTGCAGGCTGGCTGCCCGCAGCAAGCTTTGCCCAAGCTGCTGGCTGGAACAAAGCCGCTTTTGACACCAAGAGCTTGGCCGATGCCGTCAAAGCCATGGGCGGCACGAGCGTTGCAACGCTCAGCCCTGATGTGCAACTCACCGCGCCCGAAATTGCCGAAAACGGCAACGTCGTGCGTATTGGTGTTGCTTCTACCAACCCGGCCGTGACGCAAATCGCGCTGCTGGTCGAGAAAAACCCAAGCGCCGTGAGCGCCGTGTTTGACGTGATCCCCGGCACCGATGCGAGCTTCGCGACCAACATTAAGATGGGGCAATCCAGCAACGTGTATGCCGTGGCGAAAGCTGGCGACAAGTTTTTGTACGCTCAAAAAGAGGTGAAAGTCACTCTTGGCGGCTGTGGCGGCTGATGCTCAGCAAGTTTGATATTTAAGGAGAAACACCATGTCTGATCCAATGAGAATCCGTGCCCAACTAGCGGGCGACAAAACCACCGTTCGCGTCCTCGTGAGCCACGAAATGGAAACCGGCCAGCGCCGCGCAGCAGACGGCAAAGTCGTGCCTGCGCACTTCATCCAAACCATCAAAGCCGAATACGCTGGCAAACCCGTCTTCAGCGCCCAATGGGGCCCGGCCGTGTCGAAGAACCCGTTCACTCAATTCGTCTTCAAAGGCGGCAAAGTGGGAGACAAGGTCAAGGTCGTATGGGTCGATAACCAAGGCAGCACGCGAACTGACGAAGCGGCGATTGCTTGACGTCTGAATACCTAAAACCGGACGCAGAAGACGCAGAGATTACGCAGAAGACGCAAAAGAATACCAAGAAAAAGACAAAAGAAAATTTCGGAATTGAAAGTCACTGGCCAGGTTTTTGAATTGTTTTTGTATTCTCTTTTCTGCGTCTTCTGCGTAACCTTTGCGTCTTCTGCGTCCGGTATTTGAATTTTGAATTTAAAAAATGGTTGGAAAGTCAACAACCCACAACAGGAGACCATTTTGAATAAAAAACCATCACTCGCCGGCGTATTCATTGCGCTAGCAGCTATTCTTTCAATAGCATCCCCCGCGCAAGCCCAGCAAAAATCTGCGCAAGACGCGATTAACGAATACCGCCAATCTTTGCAAGATGGCAACCCCGCAGACTTGAACGCTGCGCGCGGCGAGGGCTTGTGGAATGCCAAGCGGGGTGGCAAGTCTCTCGCTGAGAGTTGCGATATTGGTTTAGGTGTGGGCAAGGTCAAAGGTGCAGTGGCTGTGTTGCCCAAGTACTTTGACGATGTGAAGAAAGTGATGGATATTGAAAGCCGCCTCGTGCATTGCATGGTGAGCTTTCAAGGCGCAAAGCGTGAAGACTTTACGGCGCGTACCGCATTCAGCGGCGAAGGCCAGCGCGCCACGATGATTGAAGATCTCGTGGCTTTTGTGTACGACGAATCGCGTGGGATGGACATCAAAGTCCCCCAAGGCCACAGCGCCGAGAAGGCCGCTTACGAACGCGGCCGAGTAGCCTTTTATTTCAAAGGCGGACCGTATGATTTCTCTTGCGCGAGCTGTCACAGTGAAGATGGCAAACGCATCCGATTGCAAGATTTGCCCAACCTCACCAAACCCGGCCCCGCGCAAGCGGCCTTCAGCCAATGGCCCGCGTATCGCGTGAGCCAAGGCGCGGTGCGCACCATGCAGTGGCGCATGTACGATTGCTTTCGCCAGCAGCGCTTCCCAGAGATGCAATACCTCTCGCAAACCTCGGTCGATCTCATCACCTTCATGGGCGTGAATGCTAATGGCGGCAAGATGGCGGCTCCTGCCATCAAACGTTGAATACCAGAGATCAATACTAGCTTTCAGTGCGACAACGATAAAGACAACTCAAGAGGTGAAACATGGCATTTTTTAAACAAAATCAGTCTCTAGCCGGCATGAAATATGCGCGCAGTGCTCTCGTTTTGATAGCGATTACCGGCAGCATGCTGATTGCGGGATGCAGCAGTTTGCCCAGCGCCGAAGACTCCTTGGCCGCCATCAAAAGCAGCTTCAACGAGCGCGGCATCGCCAAGCTGGATCGTTTGGATCAAACCGAAATTCAGCGCCTCTGTTCTGAAGCCAACATGAGCGGCAAAGACATTGACAAGAAGCTCGCCGAGAAAATTCAAACCACGCTTTACGAGAGCATCCCCTATCCGAAAGACGGCTTCGTCGGCGATTGGCGCGAAGGCGAACGCATCGCGCAAAACGGGCGCGGCATGCAATTCACAGATGCAGCCGGCGTGCCCAACGGCGCGAACTGCTACGCCTGTCACCAAATCAGCCCCGCAGAGATCAGCTACGGCAACCAAGGCCCCAGCCTGTTGAAATACGGCGCGATCCGCCAAGTCAAAGATGCGAACGCAGCAGAATCTGAGGCCATCGTGAAATACACCTGGGCCCGCATCTGGAACACCCACAGCGTCAACCTGTGCAGCAACATGCCCCGCTTCGGCGATGCAGGCATCTTGACTGAGCAGCAAATCAAGCATGTGATGGCGCTGCTGCTCTCGCCAGATTCGCCGGTGAATAAATAGTTTTCTAAAGCAATAGAAACGAACAGCCGGACGCAGAAGACGCAAAGGTTACGCAAAAGACGCAAAAAAGAAAACAAAAAAGTAACTCTTGAAACTCAGACTTTGGTTTCAATTTTGTGTTTTGGATTTTTCTGCGTTTCCTGCGTAACTTTTGCGCCTTCTGCGTCCGGGAATTCTGTTTTCAAACTCGAAGCAATCCATGAACCTCACCCGCAGAGAATTCTCCTCCGTCCTCACTGCTACTGCCGTCGCTGGTTTTCCGTTTGCACGTGAAGCTAGCGCGCAAGAAGCGCAGCGGCTGTATGACGTGCCGCGCACAGGTAATGTGCATTTGCTGCACATGACCGATTGCCATGCGCAGCTGCTGCCGATTTACTTCCGCGAGCCGGATGCGAATATTGGCATTGCGGGTATGCGCGGGCAGGTGCCGCATTTGGTGGGGGAGCATTTGTTGAAATTTGCGGGGCTGCGGGCGGGCAGCGCGGAGGCGCATGCCCACACGTATTTGGATTTTGAGCGGGCGGCGCGGCAGTATGGCAAGGTGGGCGGCTTTGCGCATTTGGCGACTCTGGTGAAACGCCTGAAGGCTTCGCGGCCCGGCTGCTTGCTGCTCGATGGGGGTGACACTTGGCAGGGCAGCGCGACCGCGCTTTGGACGAATGCGCAAGATATGGTGGATGCGGCCAAGCTGCTGGGCGTCGATGTGATGACAGCGCATTGGGAGTTCACCTACGGCCAAGATCGCATGAAGGAAATCATTGAGAAAGATTTCAAAGGGAAGATTGATTTCATTGCGCAAAACGTGAAGACAAAAGACTTTGAAGACCCGGTGTTCAAGCCTTTCGTGATCAAGGAAATGAATGGCGCTCGCGTTGCCATCATCGGCCAAGCCTTCCCCTACACACCGATTGCGAACCCAAGCTGGCAAGTGCCAGATTGGACCTTTGGCATTCAAGAGGCTGATTTGCAAAAACAGGTGAACGAGGCGAGAGCGCAGGGCGCGCAAGCCGTGGTTTTGCTGAGCCACAATGGAATGGATGTGGATTTGAAACTCGCCACGCGTGTGACGGGTATCGACGCGATATTGGGCGGGCATACGCATGATGGCGTGCCCAAGCCGACGATGGTGACGCGCACTGGATCACAAGATGGGGGGCAAACGCTCGTGACCAATGCGGGCAGCAATGGCAAGTTTCTAGGTGTGCTCGATATAGATGTGCAACAAGGCAAAGTGAAAGCAGTGAACTACCGCCTGCTGCCCGTGTTTGCCAATATGCTCCCCGCAGACCGCGAGATGCAGGCCTACATTGACAAAGTGCGCGCGCCATTCAAAGCAAAGCTGGAAGAGCCACTGGCCGTGACTGAAGGCTTGCTCTACAGACGAGGCAATTTCGCAGGTAGCGTCGATCAGGTCATCATGGATGCGCTGATGCAGGTGCGCGGCGCAGAGATCGCGTTTTCTCCCGGCTTTCGCTGGGGCACATCGCTCCTGCCCGGCCAAGCGATCACGCGCAAGCATGTGATGGATCAAACTGCGATTACTTACCCGTGGACGACGGTGAGCGACATCAAAGGCGATATGCTCAAGATCATTTTGGAAGACGTCTGCGACAACCTCTTCAACCCCGATCCGTATTACCAGCAGGGCGGCGATATGGTGCGCGTGGCGGGCATGAGCTACACCTGCGAGCCCGCTGCGAAGAGCGGTGAGCGTATTTCGGAGATGCGCTTAAAGGGGCAACTGATTGACCCGAACAAGACTTATAAAGTAGCCGGCTGGGCGCCTGTTCAAGAGGCCAGCAAGAACGCTGGGCCAGCTGTGTGGGATGTGGTGGAGACATATCTCAAATCACAAAAAGTGCTTAAGTCCGTGCGCGTGAACAATCCGAAACTTCTTGGCCTTGATGGCAACCCCGGAATCGTGTGAAACTCTGAGGATCAAGCTAGCTCTGATTGATAAGCAAGCTCGTTGAGCTTCACGACACAGCTACTGCGAAGAGGTGAAGACTATGAATTTGATAGCAATCCAATCATATTTTATGCCGGCGACCAACCGATTCTTGCTTAAATTATTACTCGCAGCAGGCGTTTTCTCCCTACTTGGCGCTTGCGCAGGTTTTACCCCTAGCGTAGGTATCAGCTTCCCGATTGGCGGCATGGGTGGCGTAGGCGTGAGTGTGGGCGGCAACGGTACAGCTTCTGGATCAGTAGGTGTTGGAGTGGGTGGCGGCTCGGTGAGCGTGGGTACATCTGGGCAGTTGCCGAAAGCGGCAGAGCAGAAGCCCGCGCCTGAAGCCGAAAAGAAAGAAGAGAAGAAAGAAGAGAAGAAGCCTTAGGGCTGATTCAAATCAGCGCGTGATTTGCTACTACTTGGCAAACTCTTTTGCAACGCTTGTGCCAACGGCTGTGCAGATCAAATCCCGCTATCAGATACCTGAGGGCTTCATCATCGTACTCATCCTGTCCACCGCCTTGAAGGTGATTGTTTTTAAATCTGCGCCTTGCAACACCGTGAGTTTGATGTCTGAATCAGGCGCAGCGCGGTCCCAGACCTTTTTGTAAAACGTCTCCAGGCTGGCGACCTTCGTGTCGTCCACTGCCAAAATCACATCGCCTACTTGCAGGCCTGCAGTTTGCGCAGGGCTGTCTGCGTTCACACGCAC
>JANMFP010000267.1:0-2399 GCA_031378135.1 Variovorax sp.
CTCGCTCATCATCGCGCTCGGGCTACTTGTGGACGATGCGATCATTGCGGTAGAGATGATGGTGCGCAAGATGGAAGAGGGCTACGACAAGGTGCGCGCCGCTACCTTTGCCTACGAACTCACAGCGATGCCGATGCTAACTGGTACGCTGATCACTGCTGTGGGTTTCCTCCCAATCGGTATCGCCAAGTCGCTCACAGGCGAATACACATTCGCAATCTTTGGCGTGACGGTGATTGCGCTGCTGATCAGTTGGGTCGTGTCAGTTTATTTTGTGCCGTATCTTGGCGTGCTGCTTTTAAAGCACAAACAAGATCAAGCATTGCGCAATGCGGACGGGCATCACGAAGCAGGCGGCACGGATCACCAAGAGCATTTCGACACGCCCTTCTACAACACCTTCCGCAAAGCGGTGAACTGGGCCGTTTTGCATCGCTGGCTCACGATTGGCGCAACGATTTTTGTGTTCGCACTCGGCATTGTTGGCATGGGTAAGGTGCAGCAGCAGTTTTTCCCCGATTCTTCGCGGCCAGAGATTTTGGTGGAATTGTGGTTCCCGGAAGGCACGGCACTTGTAGCGAACGAAGCTGTGGCTAAGCGGCTCGAGCAGCGGCTCATGCAAGAGCCTGGCATTGAGAGCGTGAACACGTGGCTGGGCTCGGGTGTGCCGCGTTTCTATTTGCCGATGGATCAATATTTTCCGCAAACTAATGTGAGTCAAATGATTGTGTTGCCAGAGGATTTGAAAGCACGCGAAGCGCTGCGCCTCAAGCTTCCCACTATTTTTGCTACTGAATTCCCAGAGATTCGTGGCCGTGCCAAGCTGCTTCCTAATGGCCCACCGGTTCCCTATCCCGTGCAGTTTCGCGTGATTGGTGCAGAACCGGGCGTATTGCGCGGCTTAGCCGACACCGTGAAAGCAGAAATCCGCAAATCGCCCAACACGCGTGGCGTGAACGACAACTGGAATGAATCTGTCAAAACAATACGCTTGGAAGTCGATCAGGCCAAGGCGCGGGCGCTCGGCGTGACAAGCCAAAGCATTGCGCAAGCATCGCGAGCGATTCTGAGCGGCAGCCCGATTGGCACATTCCGCGACGGCGATAAATTGATCGACATCGTGTTGCGTCAGCCCTTGTCAGAGCGCGACGCCATCACCGATATTGCCAACGCCTATTTGCCCACCGCGAGCGGCCGCAGCATTCCGCTCACGCAAATCGCTAAGCCCGTGTTCGCATGGGAGCCGGGCGTGATGTGGCGCGAGAATCGCGATTACGCGATCACCGTGAACGCAGACATCATCGAAGGTCTGCAAGGCGCGACGGTGACCAACGAATTGCTTCCCGTATTGAAGGCCTTGGAGAACAGCTGGGCCGCGCAAGGCTTAGGCAGCTATCGCATTGAGGTCGCTGGTGCGGTCGAAGAAAGCTCCAAGGGCTCAGCATCGATTGCTGCTGGCATGCCCATCATGCTTTTCATCACCTTCACCCTGCTCATGCTGCAATTGCAAAGCTTCTCTAGAGCCATGCTCGTCTTCATCACCGGCCCACTCGGTATTGCAGGCGTAGCAGGTGCTTTGCTTATTCTTGATCGCCCTTTCGGCTTCGTTGCGTTGCTCGGCGTGATCGCGCTCATGGGCATGATCCAGCGCAACTCTGTGATTTTGATTGACCAAATCGAGCAAGACATTCGCGCCGGCATTCCAAAATGGGACGCCATCGTTGAATCCGCCGTTCGTCGCTTGCGCCCCATCGTGCTCACAGCCGCCGCCGCCGTGCTCGCGATGATTCCGCTCACACGCAGCGTCTTCTGGGGGCCGATGGCCGTCGCCATCATGGGCGGCTTGATCGTGGCGACTGTGCTGACGCTGCTCGCGCTGCCAGCGATGTATGCAGCTTGGTTTCGTGTAAAACGCTGATTTTTGAAGCTTTTTAAGCAGTTAGCCGGCATATATACTGCGCGGAGTGCTATTGAATAAATAGCATTCCGCGTGTGCAGAGTTGCGCCACTGTGCGAACGGCTATGGCGCTTTGCGTCGAATCAATAGCCAAGGCAACCTGAATATGAACTCTGTGAACAAGCGAGTGTGCATCCACGTCAGCAGCACGTTGTCTCGCAAGTATTTGAAGTGAGATACGCCTCCCTCTGCAGCGCTGAAATACTTCACGGGTGCATTGATATTGATAGGCTTCAAACCCTCCCAACATAGGCGCACCGAGACCTCCGGATCAAAGTCAAATCGGCGCATCCAGCGGCTGCGCTGCATCACTTTTTGCAAAGGTCGCATGGGATACACGCGAAAGCCATAGAGCGAATCGCCAACCCCAGCGCCAAGCGTCTCGATGTTGGCCCATGTGTTGGATACTTTCCTGCCATTCACACGCAGGGCGGGCGCACTC
>JANMFP010000278.1:0-12384 GCA_031378135.1 Variovorax sp.
GCAGGTTCGACATCTTCAGGGCGCTCAATGAGCATGCCCACATGGCCGTAGGCCTCGGCGAGCTTTTTAAAGTCGGGCAGCGCATCCATGTAGGAATGCGAATAGCGGCGCTCATAGTCAATCTCTTGCCACTGGCGCACCATGCCAAGGTAGCCGTTGTTCAAGCTCACTATTTTGATCGGCGTGTTGTATTGCAAACAGGTCGATAGCTCTTGAATACACATCTGCACCGAACCTTCGCCCGTGATGCAAAACACTTCTGCATCAGGTTTGGCCATTTTGATGCCCATCGCATACGGAATGCCCACGCCCATCGTGCCCAAGCCGCCTGAGTTGATCCAGCGATTGGGCTGATCAAAGCGATAAAACTGCGCCGCCCACATTTGGTGTTGGCCCACATCGGAGGTGATGTAGGTTTCAACGTCTTTGGTCATCTTCCACAAGGTCTCCACCACCATTTGCGGCTTGATCACATCTTTGCTCACGCGGTCAAACTTCAAGCAATCTTTGCTGCGCCAAGCTTCAATCGCATTCCACCAGCTGGCCATATCGGCGGCCGCGGCGCGTTGCGGCATCTCTTTGATCTGGTTGATCATCTCAGTCAGCACATCTTTCACATCGCCCACGATGGGAATATCCACCTTCACGCGCTTGGAAATGCTCGAAGGATCAATGTCGATGTGAATGATCTTGCGCTCGTTTTGCGCAAAGTGCTTGGGGTTGCCAATCACACGGTCATCAAAACGCGCACCGACAGCCAGCAACACATCACAATTTTGCATCGCGTTGTTGGCTTCCACCGTGCCATGCATGCCCAGCATGCCAAGGAATTTTTTATCGGATGCGGGGTAGGCGCCCAAGCCCATGAGCGTGTTCGTCACGGGGTAGCCGAGCATATCGACCAAGGTGCGCAGCTCATTGCTCGCGTTGCCCAAAATCACGCCACCACCGGTGTAGATGTACGGGCGCTTGGCGGTGAGTAAAAGTTGCAAAGCTTTGCGAATCTGCCCGCCATGGCCTTTGACTTTGGGCTGATAGCTGCGCATCTCCACTGGTTTTTTGTATTCCGCTTCGTCAAACTTCACTTTATTGAAGCTAACGTCTTTCGGAATATCCACCACCACGGGGCCGGGGCGGCCGGTGCGGGCAATGTGGAAGGCTTTTTTGATCGTGGCGGCCATGTCTCGCACGTCTTTGACCAAGAAATTGTGTTTCACAATCGGGCGAGTGATACCAATCGTGTCGCATTCTTGGAAGGCATCGAGGCCAATTGCCGGCACGGGCACTTGGCCGGTGATGATCACCATAGGAATGCTGTCCATATACGCCGTGGCAATGCCGGTGACTGCGTTCGTCGCTCCTGGGCCGCTCGTGACTAGCGCGACGCCGACATCGCCGGTCGCGCGTGCATAGCCATCTGCCGCATGCACAGCCGCCTGCTCGTGGCGAACCAAAATGTGCTGCATGCTCTCTTGCTTGTACAGCGCATCGTAAATATGCAAGACCGCGCCGCCGGGATAGCCCCAAACATATTTCACACCTTCGAGTGCCAAAGCACTGCAAAGCACTTCTGCGCCGCGAAGTTCAGGCAGGCCAGAGACAGGGGAAGGAGAGTTAGCAGCAGCGGCTGCCGAGGCGATTTCCGCCTTGGAGATTTCCATGATGATCCACCTTGAAGAGTTGATAACGACGGCATGAGCCGTCTCACTTTGCAGGTACCCCTCACGCACGCCGGAAAGCGCCGTTGTAGGGCTTCGGGCTTTGAACATGAGCACGCATTGCGGCCGGATCAAAACCTTTTTGCAAAGCATATTATGCCACTCTGCGCTGATCTGCCTGATTTAACATCCTCCCCATGCCAACCACAACTTCCCCAAAAATCGCATGGTGTTGCCCAACAATTGATGCAACGCCTTGGGCCAAAGCTCTTGCCCTGCGCTTGCCGAGCGCCAAGATGGACATCTGGCCGAACTGCGCGGCAGATGCGGATTACGCCATCACTTGGGCCCCCACACAGGCGTTTTTTGATTCGCAGCCTAAGCTCAAAGCAGTGTTTGCCTTGGGTGCTGGCATGGATGCCTTGCTAGGTTTGAATATTCCTGCAAACGTGAAACTGGTGCGCATTGAAGACGGTGGCATGGGCGCGCAAATGGCCGATTACGTGACCTATGCCCTGCTGCGGCATGTGCGCCGCTTGGATGTGTACGAGCAAGAGATTCGCGCTGGCGGCTGGGCGCAGCACCCCGCGCAAGAACACAAGGATTTTCCCGTTGGCGTGCTCGGCCTTGGCGAACTGGGCAGCCAAATGGCGCTGCGCGTGCGCGATTTGGGTTTCCCTGTGGCAGGCTGGAGCCGCACAGCCAGAAGCTTAAGCGGCATCGAGTGCTTTAGCGGCGATCAGTTGAACGCCTTTTTGGCCCGAAGCCGTGTGCTCATTTGCGCATTGCCGCTCACTGCTCAAACGCAAGATATATTGAATGAAGCGAATTTGAAACAGCTTCAAACTGGTGCATTTATCATCAACGTTGCACGCGGTGCGCATTTGGTTGAAGCTGATTTGCTCAAACTGCTGGGCAGCGGCCACATCACCGGTGCCTGCATTGATGTGCTGCGCACGGAGCCTGCACCCGCAGACCACCCATTTCGCCACCATCCACGCATCACGCTAACACCACATATTTCAGCCATGACTTTGCTCGAACCCAGCATGGAACAAATTAGCCAGAAGATCCGTGCGCTGCTAGCAGGCGAGACCATCTCTGGCATCGTGGATCGCGCTCGCGGTTATTGATGTTTGTCGTATGTTGTACGAATGCATCAAAGCTGCCTACGCAATGCGATAATGCAAGAAAAGATAAACCTGCTTCATTTGCAGTACAAAAATTAAGATAACCGCAGCGCACTATTTTGGCTACCGAGCAAGAACTATCCGACTTCCTCAAATCTGTGGAAAAACGCGCCTTCAAGCGCTCGGTCTACCATGTCCGAGATCAAGATGCGGCGCTGGACATCGTGCAAGACAGCATGATCAAGCTCACAGTGAATTACAGCGAAAAACCCGCCGCAGAGTTGCCGATGCTCTTTCAGCGAATTTTGCAGAACACGACGCTCGATTGGTTCCGTCGCCAAAAAACCCATCGCGCCCTGTTTTCCAACATGAGCGACTTTGAAAAAGCCGGGGAAGACGGAGAATTCGATCTGTTGGAAACTTTAGAGTCGATTGACACCTCTGATGGCACGGAAAGTGCTGAAACACAGGTATCGCGTGGGCAAATCTTGAAGGAAATTGACGATGCAGTGCAAACCCTGCCAACACGTCAACGTGAAGCCTTCCTCATGCGTTACTGGGAGGAGATGGATGTGGCTGAAACAGCTGCAGCCATGGGATGCTCCGAAGGCAGCGTGAAAACGCACTGTTCGCGTGCAGTCGCTGCGCTCAGTAAAGTGCTCAGCATCAAGGGTATTAAGCTTTAAAAAATTCAATTCCTTTTTTCCGACAACTCAGTTAAAAATATTTACAAATTTCAGGTGAAGATCATGACCAACGCAACCCTCCTCCAACGCGAAGCCCAGATGGATCGTTTTGGCCTGAAAGTGGCCGCGCTTTTAGATGATCAACCTTTGGCGCACGATATTTCAGAGCGCCTTCGCGTATCTCGCCAGCATGCCCTCTCTCAGCGCAAGCTCGCACACGCAGCTCAAACTCAAGCTGCTCCAAGCGTGTTTGCTTCAGGCTCAGCGGCAGTTTTGGGCGGTGGCGAAGGATTTAACTGGTTCAACCGTTTTGTAGGAGCCTTGCCTTTGCTGGCTTTGGTTGTTGGCTTGGTAGCCATCAACATGCAAACCAACAATGATCGCGCTGTTGAGCTGGCCGAGGTCGATACACTTTTGCTCACCGATGATTTGCCGCCTGCCGCACATACGGATCCTGGTTTTGCGCAATTTTTGAAATTCGGCCCTCCCTCATCGGCCATTTGAGTTTAAACATGCGCCTCAGCCTCTCGCTGTTTCTCGTGATCAGCTTCGCTGTAGGCTCCGCCACGGGTTCTTTGATGGGCTCTGTAGCGCAAGCACAAGCGCAAACCATTGCGAGCGAGCCCGCGAAGAAAGCAAGCATTGCTGCAAAGCCAGCCGCTGCCAACAAACCCTTGTGGAGCGACTTAAGCACAGCAGAGCAAGCAGCTCTGCGCCCACTGTCTGCCAATTGGGATGGCATGGGCATCGGCCAAAAGCGCAAATGGCAAACTGTGGCCAAAGATTTCGACAAACTTCCCGCTGCGCAGCAAGCCAAAATGCATACCCGCATGACGGAGTGGACAGCCCTCAGCCCCCAGCAGCGCGCTGATGCACGCATCAATTTTGCCGAAAACCGTCAGTTAACGGATGGCCTCACGCCTGAGCAGAGAAAAGTGCAATGGCAGGCCTATCAACAGCTCAGCCCCGAAGAAAAACGCAAGCTCGCTGAAAGTGCACCGAAGGCCTCTATCGCTGGCGCTGCGCAGGCCACCAAGCCGCAACCCGTGCTCAAAAAAGAGCCGGCCCCTCAATTTGGCACCGCCAAAGTACTTGCCAACGCTAAGCTTTCGTCCAGCGCTCCCGCGCCGGGCAAGAAAATCGCTGTTGCGCCGCATGTGTCTGAGCAGGGAAGTGTTTTGCCTGGCAACATCAGCGAACCTGCGAACAAGCAATAAATCCCCTGCACCGCTGCCTGCAAATCCTTTTTATGGATGATTTAGGGTGTTTTAGGCATCTGGCTGGCGTATTTATTGCGCGGATAGCTATTAATTCAGTAGCATTTACAATTCAAATATTGCACTGAACACCATGAACTCCAGCAGCCCGATCCCTCTCTCCAAGTCACCAGAGCCCTCCGCTTCGCCGCCCAGCTTGCGCCGCCGTATGGCTTGTTGGATGTATGAAGGTGTGTTGATGTTTGGTGTGATTTGGATTGCAGGCTACCTTTTTGGTACGCTCTCGCAAACCCGCAATGCGCTCGATAACCGGCTTGGTTTGCAGATTTTTCTTTTCATTGTCTTTGGTATTTATTTCGTCTACTTTTGGCACAAAGGGCAGACGTTAGCGATGAAGACATGGCATTTGCGCGTTGTCGGTTTGGATGGTCAGGCGATCTCTCAAAAGCGGGCTTTGGCGCGGTATGCGCTCTCGTGGCTTTGGTTTTTGCCGCCTCTGGCAGCCGTTGCACCTTTCAAGCTCACGGCTGGAGAAATCGGCGTGATTGTGCTTGGCTGGGTGATGGTCTATGCCCTGCTCTCTCGCTTTCATTCTGAGCGCCAATTCCTCCATGATGCGCTCGCCGGCACGCGATTGATCTCGCACAAGCCGATGAGCAAAACCATTCCGGCCTGATTCGCCTCACAAACCCCATGCAGCAAGAATCCCCCACCGCTCAAAAGCAGCGCTCTGGTCTCTCGCGCATCTTGCACGCTGGTGGCTATTCGCTAGCCGGCCTTCGGGCAGGATTGAAAGAAACCGCTTTCCGCCAAGAATTCATCCTCGCTTGCTTCATGATTCCCGCTGCTTTGTGGCTCGGAACAACTTGGCTTGAACGCACGTTTTTAATCGCTACTGTGGTGCTCGTGATGATCACTGAGCTGCTCAACACAGCGGTAGAAAAAGCCATCGACCGCATTGGCCCCGAATGGCATGAACTGTCCAAAATTTCCAAAGATCTGGGTTCAGCTGCCGTGTTGCTTGCTCTATTACTATGCGGTGGCGCGTGGCTCGCTGCTGTTTACTCACGCTTGTTCTAAACCATGGCTTCCAAACCGAATTTCTCCATCTGCGTTTACTGCGGTTCGCGCGATGGCAACCAACCTGCATTTGCCTATGCCGCTGGCGAGGTTGGCCGCTGGATTGGCCAGCACGGTGGGCAGTTGGTTTATGGTGGTGGCAACAATGGTTTGATGGGCATCGTCGCACAGGCCACTTTGGATGCAGGCGGCGCAGTCAAAGGCATCATCCCGAAAGCCTTGGTCGAAAAAGAATGGGCCAAACTCGATTGCACCGAGCTGCACGTAGTGGACACGATGCACGAGCGCAAAGCCATGATGGCTGAGCACGCCGATGCCTTCCTCGCCCTGCCCGGCGGCATAGGCACCTTTGAAGAGCTCTTCGAGACGTGGACATGGAAGCAGCTCGGCTACCACGACAAACCCATTGGTATCTTGAACGTGAATGGCTGTTACGACACATTCATGGAAATGATGCGCGGCACAGTCAATGATGGGTTCGTCGGTGAATATCAAATGGAAATGATCCAAGTGGCTGAAGAGCCAGCCGGGCTGTTGCGCGAATTGGTGACCGCTGCTGGGCTGTCTGAGCAGCTCAAGGCCATCAATTAAGCATTACGCATTACTTGCAGCTTGTTTGAGGCGCCAACAGCCGAATATAGGCATGTAAGTCTTTTTACAAAACTCATTTGCACCACGTATTGAGACTTTTAGAAATTAAAATGTTAGATCTTTGCTGATCATGCTTACTTGATCATTCTCTTCAAGGGAGCGTGACTTGATGATCAACATCATCAGCAGAAATTTAATTTAACCTTAGCGTTATACCCTTCACATGTCAGCACAACGCCCCCACCTCTCCCATCCATCCCCTTTCTCCCGCCGCGCCTTCCATCAGCGCGCCATCGCAGCCGCCCTTGTTTCATCGCCTGTGATGCGCAGCGCTTTTGCGCAAAGCAACAAAATTATCCTTGGCCAATCCTGCCCGCTCACGGGCGCTGCAGCGCAGTTGGGCATTCAGTTCAACGCTGGCGCTAACGTATTTTTTGATGCAGTCAATGCAAAAGGCGGCATCGCAGGCCGCGCAGTTGAAATCGCCGTGCTGGATGACGGCTATGAGCCAGCGCGCTGCGCTGAAAACACAACTCGGTTCATCAGCCAAGATGTGTTTGCGCTCTTTGGCTACATCGGCACACCCACGAGCTTGGCCGCTTTGCCGCTAGCGACCAAAGCCAATTTGCCTTTCGTCGCGCCTTTTACCGGCGCCATGAGCTTGCGCGAGCCGTTTAACAAACTCGCTTTTCACCTGCGTGCTTCATACGATGATGAAACGGCCTCCATTGTTAACCAGCTGAACTCTCTCGGGCTAAAAAATATTGCCGTGTTCCACCAGAACGATGCCTATGGCAAAGCGGGCCTGGATGGTGCGATCAAAGCATTGGCCAAACTCGGCAACAAACCAACTGCAGTAGCAACTGTGGAGCGCAATAGCGTGGATGTTGCAGCAGCCGTCAGAGCGCTTGTGCCGAGTAAACCTGATGCCATCATCCAAGTCAGCGCCTACAAATCTTGCGCAGCCTTCATTCGCGAAGCGCGCAAAGCTGGCTACGGTGGCCAGTTTTATAACGTATCTTTTGTTGGCACCAAAGCGCTCAGCGATGAGCTGGGCAAAGAAGGCGCTGGCGTCGTGATCACGCAGGTTGTGCCATCGCCGTTCAATACGGCCGTGCCCATCGTTCGCGAGTTTCAAGCCGCGGTTGCTGCGCAAGGCAAAAACACGAGCATCAACTATTCCAGCTTTGAAGGCTACCTCGCCGCCAAGATGATGACCGAGGGCATGACGCGCACGGGCGGCCGTTTGACTCGCGATAGCTTGATCAGCGGCTTAGAAAACATTGGCCGTGCAGACTATGGTGGCTTTCAAATCAGTCTGGCGAGCAATGATCACGTGGCTTCTAGTTTTGTGGAGAAATCCATGCTGGTGGGCGATGGCCGCGTTCGCGTTTGATTCACCTGAACCGTTTTGACATAAAAAAAGCGACCCGCGGGTCGCTTTTTTTGTTTGTGCTGTTACCTCGCATGCTGAAGCATCAAACAGCCGCCTCATCCTGCTCACCCGTACGAATGCGCACCACACGCTCCACAGCCGTCACGAAAATCTTACCATCACCGATTTTGCCAGTGCGAGCGACTTTAACGATCGCATCCACGCAGCGATCCACATCGACTGATTTCACTGTCACCTCGACTTTCACCTTCGGCAAAAAATCCACCACATATTCCGCACCACGGTACAGCTCAGTGTGGCCCTTTTGACGGCCAAATCCCTTAACTTCCGTGACCGTGAGCCCCGTCACGCCGCATTCGGCCAAGGCTTCACGCACTTCTTCGAGTTTGAAAGGTTTGATGATGGCAGTGATTTGTTTCATGTTTGTCTCCAAAATAATTCGATGCGATGACTTTAACCTAGAAAAACTTTAACTCCGAAAAGTACAGTCAGACTGCGCGGGGATACTCTACCCGCACCACTTCCAATACCTGCACGCCCGTTGGCGTTTGCAGCCGCACCTCATCGCCAGCGCGGCTCTTGAGGAAAGCGCGCGCAATCGGCGCAATCCAACTGACTTGGCCTTGTGAGCTTTCCGCTTCATCAATCCCCAAAATCGTGATGGTTTTTTCGCTGCCTTGCGCATCGGCATACGTCACAGTCGCGCCGAAAAATACCTGATCACTTCCATAGTGCTTCGAGGCATCTACCACCTCCGCAATCTCCAGTCGCTTCGTTAAAAAACGAATGCGCCGGTCGATTTCGCGCAGGCGCTTTTTGCCATACAAATAATCGCCGTTCTCGCTGCGGTCGCCATTCTTCGCTGCCCAATGCACCGCCTCCACGACTTTGGGGCGCTCGTCATCCACCAGCACTTTTAATTCAAGTTGCAAACGGTCGTAGCCCGCGCGGGTGATGTAATTTTTGCTACCCGAAGGAATCGGTGGCGCGCCGGGGAAATCTTCATCTTCATCGGGTTCAGTTTCTTTTGTGAAAGCTTTGCTCAAAATCGGCTCACTTCGATTACTTTGTCTTCGCTTCAATCGCAGCCTTGAGCTGCGGAATCAACCGTTGCATCGCCAATTTCCCTGCATCAATCGCGCGGCGCTTGGCCGTGAAATCGCCACTTTTGACGCCCACGAGCTCAGGCCGCACCACAATATCTGCACCCTGCAGCGCATATTCGTTGATGCTCTTGCCCATGATCGCAAAAGTTTGTAGCAGCACAGCCACCGTGCCGTCAAAGGCATTGCCTTCAGGCGCGGCAGAAATATCCACCGCGATGATCAAATCCGCGCCCATCAGCTTTGCGTATTTCACAGGCACCGGCGCCACCAGCCCGCCATCGACAAACTCACGCTCGCCAATTTTCACGGGCGTAAAAACCGAAGGCACAGCGCTGCTGGCCCTCACAGCCCGCCCGGTATCGCCTTGCACAAACAACACGCCTTGCCCGTTCTTCAAATCCGTGGCCACAATGCCCAGCGGCATCGGCAAGCTCTCGATCAATTTATTGTTCACCTGCCGATTGATGTAATTCGACAAAGCCTCACCACGCAAAATGCCGCGATTGAAGAAAGGCAAAGTCCAATCCGTGATCTCGGCTTCCTCCATCTTGAGCGCGATCTCTTGCAACTGCGCCGCATTGCGCCCCGAGGCATAAATCGCACCCACCAGCGAGCCAGCCGATGTGCCTGTCACCAAATCCACCTTGATGCCGGCCTCCTCCAGCGCCGCAATCACCCCCACATGCGCAAACCCCCTTGCTGCGCCGCCGCCGAGGGCTAGGCCAATTTTGGGCGGGCGTTTGACCACTGCAGAAGGCGCAGGCGTAGCGTGCGCAGGCTCATCCGGTTTTTGCGGCGCGGTGGTGCAAGCCGTGAAAGCGGCGAGCAAGAACGGGGCAATCCAAAATTTCAGTTTCACAACGGGCATGGCGCGATTATCGACGCTGAAAAATAGCTGATAATCTCGAATTAACGTTTACGTTAACGTCAATCTAAAAACCCAACACAAATACCGGACGCAGAAGACGCAGAGGTTACGCAGAAGGAATACCAAAAAAGACAAAAGACAGCCTTGGGTTCAGTACCTTCGTTGGATTTTTTGATCATTTTTCTATTTTCTTTTCTGCGTCTTCTGCGTAACCTCTGCGTCCGGTATTCGATTTTTTCTTCTCTCAGGAGCACCTATGCAAATCAAAGACAAAGTTTTCATCGTCACCGGCGGCGCATCAGGCCTGGGCGAAGGCACGGCGCGTATGCTGGCCTCCCTTGGCGGTAAGGTCGTTATTGCCGATATGCAAGCTGAAAAAGGTGAAGCTGTCGCCAAAGAAATTGGTGGCGCGTTTGTGAAGTGCGATGTCACTAGCGAAACAGACGGCCAAGCCGTTATCGCTAAAGCCACCTCCATGGGCAAGCTGCTCGGCCTCGTCAATTGCGCCGGCATAGCCAGCGCCGAGCGCACCGTCGGTAAAAATGGCCCACACAACTTCGACGCCTTCAAAAAGACCGTCACGATCAATCTCTTCGGCAGCTTCAACATGCTGCGCCTAGCCGCCGATGCCATGAGCAAAAACGAGCCCGAATCCACCAAAGAGCGCGGCTGCATCATCAACACCGCATCGGTGGCCGCATACGACGGCCAAATCGGCCAAGCCGCTTACGCAGCCTCCAAAGGCGGCATTGTGGGCATGACGCTCCCCATCGCCCGCGACCTCTCAAAAATCGGCATCCGCGTCTGCACGATTGCTCCCGGCATCATGGGTACACCGATGATGTTTAGCATGCCGCAAGACGTGCAAGACGCGCTCGCAGCAGCCGTGCCCTTCCCATCTCGTCTCGGTACACCGCAAGACTACGCAAAGCTTGCACTGCATATCTTTGACAACGATTTGCTGAATGGTGAAACCATTCGCTTGGATGGCGCAATTCGTTTAGCTCCGAAGTAATCCTGAGCCTAAAAACGCCGAAGCCCGCAGGTTTTGAATCTGCGGGCTTCGGCGTTTTTACTATCAATTAAGTAGCACTCTGCGCATATTCTATGCCGGCCAACTGCTCAAAACGCTTAAAAATCAGATCGGCAGCGCCACAAAATCATGCCCCGTTCATCACACAGGCAGCGCCACGAGATCGTGGCCTTGCGTGCCCACGATGCGCGCCGCCGTGAACTCGCCCACTTTGAGTTGTTTGCTGATTTTCTCCGGCGGCAGCAAATGCACGATGCCATCAATCTCGGGCGCATCAGCGTAAGAGCGGCCTTTGCCACCTTTTTTGCCCATAGCGGGCGCGTGATCGACCAAGACTTGCATCGTCATGCCGATGCGGCTTTTGAGCTTTTCTGCGGACACTTGCTCGGCCACCGCCATGAAACGGGCTAGGCGATCATCACGCACTTCCTGCGGCAGCATGCCTTCAATATCGTTGGCCGCAGCGCCTTTGACGGGGCTGTAGGCGAAGCAGCCTGCGCGGTCGATTTTTGCCTCAACCAGAAAATCGAGCAGGTGTTGGAATTCTTCTTCAGTCTCGCCGGGGAAGCCCGCGATGAAGGTGGAGCGGATGACGATTTCGGGGCAAATCTCTCTCCAGCGCTCAATGCGCGCCAGATTTTTCTCGCCGCTCGCAGGGCGCTTCATGCGCTTGAGTACATCGGGGTGGCTGTGTTGAAACGGCACATCGAGATAAGGCAAGATGCGCCCCGTGGCCATGAGCGGCACGATCTCATCCACATGCGGGTACGGGTACACATAATGCAAGCGAATCCACGCGCCATAAGGCTCAGCGAGCTTGGACAGCTCTTCGCACAGCTCAAACATACGTGTCTTCACCGGCTTGCCATCGAAGAAGCCGGTGCGGTATTTCACATCCACACCGTAGGCCGACGTGTCTTGAGAAATGACGAGCAGCTCTTTGACGCCACCTTCAAACAACGCTTTCGCCTCTTTCAGCACATCACCCACAGGCCGGCTCACCAAATCGCCACGCATGCTCGGGATGATGCAAAAGGTGCAGCGATGGTTGCAGCCTTCGCTGATTTTTAAGTAGGCGTAATGCTTCGGAGTCAGCTTGATTCCCACGCCGGGGATACCTGCACCGGCGTTTTCACGGCTTCGCGGGACGAGATCGGTAAACGGATCATGCGGCTTAGGCAAATGCTTGTGCACCGCATCCATCACCTCTTGCGTCGCATGCGGGCCCGTGACGGCTAAAACGCTGGGGTGAATGCTTTTGACCAGGTTTTGAGTATCAAATTGGCCACTAGCCGGCGTATTTGTTGCGCGGGCAGCTATTAAATCAGGAGCATCTTCCGGTTTCATATCCACCGTTTTCGCACCCAAACAACCCGTCACGATCACGCGGCCATTCGCTGCCAGCGCCTCGCCAATCGTGTCCAAGCTTTCTTTCACTGCATCGTCAATGAACCCACAGGTGTTCACGATCACCAAATCTGCGCCTTCAAAGGTTTTAGAGGTTTCGTAGCCCTCAGCGGAGAGCTGCGTGAGGATCAGCTCAGAATCGGTGAGCGCTTTCGGGCAACCGAGGCTTACGAAGCCGACTTTGGGGATTTTGGTGGGAGCGATTTCGAGGG
>JANMFP010000299.1:0-1723 GCA_031378135.1 Variovorax sp.
GGCCAAAACGCCCGCTATCAACCCAGAAGGTTTGAACGACGCTGCGGGCGAATGCAGCCGCGCCAAGCTCACCGCTCTCATGGAAAAGCAGGGCGCAAAACTTGTTGGCTACAAAGCTGGCCTCACCAATCCTGCTGTGCAAAAACGTTTTAACGCCACAAGCCCGGTGTGGGGCAAGCTGTATGACAACATGTTGCTGAAAGACGGCGCGAGCGTGGATGCAGCCTTCGGTGCACGCGCTTTGTTTGAGGCCGATATGCTGGTGCGCGTGAGCTCTGAGGCGATCAATTCGGCAAAAACGCCGATGGATGTGCTCAATGCGATTGATCAGATCATTCCCTTTATCGAGCTGCCTGATTTGGTGGTGCAAGCGCCGCCGCGCTTGAATGGCGCGGCGATTAGCGCGATCAACGTCGGGGCGCGGCTGGGCGTGGTGGGCCAGCCGATTGCTGCGCCAAAATTGCGCGCTGAGAAATTCCAAATGCTGGATGCACTGCGCGATATGCAGGTGACGATGACGGACGCCGCCGGTATGAATTTAGGCGGCGGTAAGGGCTCAGATATTTTGGAGCACCCTTTGAACGCAGTGGTGTGGCTGGCCGAGGCTTTGAAGAAAGAGGGGCAGGCGATGAAGGTCGGGCAACTGATCAGTCTGGGCTCTTTCTCGCCGCTCGTGCCGACGAAAGCCGGGCTAGCCGTGACGGTGAATTACGCGGGTTTGCCGGGTGCGAAGCCGGTGAGCGTGAGTTTTAAGTAAGCGCTGCTCTTGCCAACTGCAGCTTTAATGCCCGGCATGCAAGGCGAAACTTTAACGCCCGCCATGAAAGGCGTGCTGACCCGCATGGCGCGGGCGCAGCACACATCTTTGCATCTGCTCACGCCACAGCAAGCGAGGGCGGCTTATGAGAATGGCGCAGATGTGTTGGAAGTGCCGAAGGCTCAGCTCGCGCGGGTGGAGGATTTGAGTTGTGCGAGCACAGAGGGTGTGCAGATCCCAGTGCGCTTATATGCGCCTTCGCACGAGAAGCTGCCCGTGCTGCTGTATTTTCACGGTGGTGGATTTGTGATTGGCAGCGTGCAGACGCATGATATTTTGTGTCGGGAGTTGGCGCGCTTGGCAGCGTGTGCGGTGATTTCTGTGGACTACGCATTAGCGCCCGAGCATCTGTTTCCCGCAGCGTTTGACGATGCTTTTGCTGCGCTGCAATGGCTGAAAAATGAAGGCGCGCAGCTCGGCTTGGATGTCGATCGGATGGCGGTAGGTGGCGACAGCGCAGGCGGGACGATGGCCGCGAGCTTGGCGCATCAGGCGCGCGATGCGGGGATTGAGTTGGCGCTGCAGCTGCTGATTTATCCGGGCACTTGCGGCGGGATCGATACGCAGCGCTTTGCCAGCTATGAAAAATATGGGCATGGGCATATCCTTGAAGTTGAACATATTCGCTACTTTTTTAATAGCACTCTGGGCATTAAATATGCCGGCAACCCGCTGTTTTCACCTTTAAATTGGCCAGATTTCGAGGGTTTAGCACCTTGCTGGATGGCGCTGGCTGAATGCGATCCGCTCTGCGATGAAGGCATCGCTTACGCCGACCAACTCAGAGTCGCGGGGGTGACGGTGGATTTGGAGATTTATCGCGGCGTGACGCATGAATTCATCAAAATGGGGCGCGTGATCCCTGAGGCGCGGCAGTTTCATCAAGATGCTGCGAGCGCCCTAAGA
>JANMFP010000326.1:0-3024 GCA_031378135.1 Variovorax sp.
TCTTAGCGTTCAGCCAGCCTAGCGCGTGGGCGGAAAAAGCCGATCGCACCAAGCCAATGAACGCCGAGGCCGATTCGCTGCGTTACGACGATGCCCGCCAAACCAGCGTGTTCACAGGCAATGTGGTGATCACCAAGGGCACGATGGTGATCCGCGCGGATCGCGTGGAAGTGCGTCAAGACAATGAAGGCTTTCAATTTGGCACGGCCACCTCCACCGGCGGCAAGCGCGCTTTTTTCCGCCAAAAACGTGACGCGGGCGATGAATGGATTGAAGGCGAGGGCGAGCAGATCATCTACGACGGCAAAGCCGACACCGTAAGCTTCAGCCGCAATGCCAACTTGCGCCGTTTGCGCGGCGCAACCTTGACCGATGAAACCCAAGGCGCGCTGATCACGTATGACAACACCAGCGATGTGTTTAACGTCTCAGGCGGCGTAGCGAGCAGTGGCACGCCGGGCAATCCCGGCAACCCCAGCGGCAGGGTGCGCGCTGTGCTCACGCCGCGTGCTGCTACCAGCGCAATAACTTCTGGCACGCCAACTACCACGCCAAGTTCAATCACGCCAACTGGCGCGCCACTTCGCCCGAGCAGCAGCATCGGCGCTACAACAGGCGGGGAAAAGAAGTGACAGCGCCATTGATGGATCCCGCGCAGCCGCGCTTGCTTGAGGCGCGCGGCCTCAAGAAAAGCTATGGCGTGCGGATGGTGGTGAAAGACGTGTCGCTCTCGGTGGAGCAAGGCCAAGTGGTGGGCTTGCTCGGGCCGAACGGCGCTGGTAAGACGACATCGTTTTATATGATTGTTGGCCTCGTGCGCGCCGATGCGGGCGAGATCACGATCAATGGACAAGCTGCGCACAACATGCCGATTCATCGCCGAGCGCGCATGGGGCTTTCTTATTTGCCGCAAGAAGCTTCCATCTTCCGCAAACTCAACGTCTCGGAAAACATCCAAGCCGTGCTTGAATTGCAGCGCGACGACCATGGCAAACCGCTGCCCAAAGACGTGATGAATGAGCAACTGGAAAAATTGCTCGCCGATCTGCGCGTTGATCATCTGCGCGATTCGCCGGCGCTGGCACTCTCGGGCGGCGAGCGCCGCCGCGTAGAAATAGCGCGCGCACTTGCCACCAATCCACAATTCATCTTGCTCGATGAGCCCTTCGCCGGCATCGATCCGATTGCCGTGATCGAGATTCAGCGCATCATCGGTTTCCTCAAAAGCCGAGGCATTGGCGTGTTGATCACCGATCACAACGTGCGCGAAACGCTGGGCATTTGCGATCATGCCTACATCATCAGCGAAGGCCGCGTGCTTGCCAGCGGCACGCCCGCCGAGATTGTTGACAACCCCGATGTGCGCCGCGTGTATCTTGGCGAGCATTTCCGCATGTAAGCCATTCATTCAGCCCTCGGGCGGAATGGCAAGTCAGTCGGCACATCATGAAACCAGGCTTAAGTCTTAGAGTCTCTCAGCATCTGGCGCTCACGCCGCAGCTGCAGCAATCCATCCGTTTGCTGCAGCTGTCTACGCTCGAGTTAGCCCAAGAGATTGAGCAGATGATTCAAGACAATCCTTTTCTTGACCAAGACATTCAAGACGCTGGGCACGAAGAGCAAATTACCGCAGAGCGCAGTCAACGCGACGATGAGAAACTGCGCCAAGAAGATTTTGAAAGCGATGCGGATGCTATATATTCGATAGCATCCCGAGTAGAAAATACGCCGGCTAGTAGCGCAAATGATTCAGAAAATGAAGCATTTACAGCTACTAGTGAAGACTCTATGCCGACGACCGAGCCCAGTGATTGGGATGGCGATGGCTCGCAAAACACCGCCGACGACAGCAGCCACGATGTAGAAATCGGCATGGATGCAAGCACGCGCAGCGTGAGCGCTGGGCAAGCCAGCGACGATTACGACCCGACAGAAAATAACGCCAGTGCCCAAAGCTTGCAAGAGCATTTGCACCGCCAAGCAGGTAGCCTGCGCCTCTCGCGGGAAGATCGCGCCGCACTCTACATGCTGATCGAATCGCTGAATGACGATGGTTATTTAGAAGACGACTTCGAAAGCCTCGCGCAAAGCTTAGGCGCTCAGACTTTGGAAGATGTAGAAGAGCTGATCGCCCGGTTTTCTATCGCGCTCAAATGGCTGCAAAACCTAGAGCCCATTGGCGTGGGTGCGCGTGATTTGGCGGAGTGTTTGCTGCTGCAATTGCGCGCCAAGCCAGATTTTGCCAACGACGACATCTTGCAAACTGCCGCGCTCATTTTGAAGCATCCGCTAGAGCTGCTGGCCAAGCGCGACGTCAAGCGCCTGGCGCAGCTCACGCGAGCTTCTCAAGAAGCGATCAAAGAAGCGATTCCACTGATTGCGCGGCTTGAGCCCAAGCCGGCGCGGCAGTTTGCGCAAGTCGAGCGCAATATCGTGATCCCCGATGTGATCGTGCGCACGGAGAAGCGCCGTGGGCAAACCATTTTTATCGCGCAGCTCAATCCCGAGGTGATGCCGCGTTTGCATGTGAATGATTTGTATGCCAATGCTCTGAAAGGTAGCAAAAAAAGCGATGCCGTGCAAGGCCTGCAAACGCGCTTGCAAGAAGCGCGCTGGTTCATTAAAAATGTGCAGCAGCGCTTCGACACGATTCAGCGCGTGAGCCAAGCCATCATCGAGCGGCAGGAGAGCTTTTTCAAGCATGGCGCTGTAGCGATGCGCCCTTTGGTGCTGCGCGAAATCGCCGATGAAATCGGCATGCACGAATCCACGATCAGCCGCGTGACGACGGCTAAATACATGAGCACGCCGTTTGGCACCTTCGAGCTCAAATATTTCTTCGGCTCTGCGCTCACCACCGAGACGGGCGGTATCGCCTCCTCAACAGCCGTGCGCGAGCTCATCAAGCAATTCATCGATGCCGAATCCAAAGCCAAGCCGCTGTCTGACAACGCTATTTGCCAGATGCTCAAAGAGCAAGGCATCGAATGCGCCCGCCGCACCGTGGCCAAATACCGCGAAGCG